>JAFYAD010000291.1 GCA_017540915.1 Lachnospiraceae bacterium | reverse complement strand
CTTCCAAAGCACAAGCAGATGATAATAACCTTAAAGGATGCGGATCAGCCTGAGGCTGTGGATCTTGTGAAACGCTTCCAGGCTCTGGGTTATATCGTGTATGCCACCAGAGGAACCGCGGAGTATCTTGCTTCACAGGGTGTTAAGGTTCGAAGGGTCAACAAGCTCCACCAGGAATCACCCACGGTCATGGATCTTCTGTTGGGTCACAGGATCGACCTTGTCATAAATACTCCCACCCAGGGCCGCGATAAGAGCCGTGATGGCTTCCTCATCAGGCGTACCGCCATAGAGACGGGAGTTAACTGTATCACAGCCATGGATACGGCTTATGCCCTTGTCCGTTCACTTGAGAGCGGAGCGGGAGAACTTAACGTGGTAGATATCGCAAAGCTTTGATAACCGGCTCAGACCGGTGTTCCGAAAGTGTATCCGGGGCGAAAGGAGGATATATGCTCAAATTTCAGACAAACCTTCCGAAATTGCTGCTTCGGGCGCAGCGCATAAAATACGGTAAAAGACTGAGATGTGTAGGCTTCCCGGTCATATACAGATTCCCTGAAGCGAGGATCTCCATAGGAGATAATGTAAAGATCAACAGCAGTTTCATGTCGAACTTGCTGGGACTCTATCAGAGGACTATAATAGTAGCAAAGCATAAAGCCCGTATCCGTATAGGAGACAATGTGGGCATCAGCGGGTCCACCATATATGCCTGGGATCGTATCACCATCGGTGATAATACGCTGGTAGGAGCCAATTGCAAGATCCTGGACAATGACTTTCATCCGGTGGATGCACAGGTCAGAGAGGAAGATATGAGATCCGGCAATGTCACCACAGAATTCGTGAAGATCGCACCGGTACATATAGGGCGGAATGTTTTTGTGGGCTGCAACACCATTATCCTGAAGGGTAGTCATATAGGGGATGATTGCGTCATAGGCGCAGGCAGTGTGGTGAGCGGAACATTTCCGGCAGGCTGTGTCATCGCCGGAAATCCTGCCCGGATCATCAAAAAAGTCTACTAGATTAAAGGGGGGAATGCATATGAAGAGATCAAAATATCTTAGGGTCAAAAGATACGCGGACTGTTTGCTGGCAGTGCTGGCGGTGTTGCTGTTATGGCCGCTGTTTCTGGCTATCTGCGTAGCCATAAAGCTGGACTCAAAGGGCAGCGTGTTTTTTACCCAGAAGAGGGTCGGATATGCGGGAAGGCTTTTTGACATTTATAAGTTTCGTACTATGTATTCCTACACTCCCAGGGATGTCCCTACGCACATGCTGAAAGATCCCGATGAGTATATCACCGGGATAGGAGCATTTTTGCGCAGGACCAGCTTGGACGAACTTCCGCAGATCATCAATATCATAAAGGGAGACATGAGCTTTGTGGGTCCCAGGCCTGCTCTGTGGAATCAGTATGATCTCATAAGAGAGCGCTCAAAATACCGTGCAAACCGTGTACCGCCGGGGCTTACGGGACTTGCCCAGATCAACGGCAGGGATGAGCTGGAGATATCCGAAAAAGCCAGGATAGATGGCATGTATGCAAAGAATTTCGGACCGGTAATGGATATCCGGTGTCTTTTCGGTTCCGTCATAGCAGTGATGAAAGGAATCGGAGTAAGGGAAGGAGGTACCGGTGGAAGGTAGATCAAAGATCAATGTTCTGATAACCGCCCGCCACAGCTATGTGGGCACAGCTCTCGCAGGCTGGCTTTCCAACTGGAGATCCGGATATAATGTGGATTTTATAAGCCAAAGAGATGATTCCTGGAAAACATACGATTTTTCCGGGATAGATGTTGTGGTGGATGTGACCGGTATCGCTCATGTCGATGTAGACCCCACGGATTCGTCTGCGGAGGCAGAGTATAACAGGGTAAATTGCGATCTTGCGCTGGAGACGGCGGAATGCGCAGCAAGAGCCGGAGTGTCGCAGTTTATATATATGAGCAGCATGATAGTCTACGGAGTTACCGGTATCAATATGCATTCCATTGATGCGTCCACTGTTCCGGAGCCGGAAAACTTTTACGGGCGCAGCAAACTCAACGCTGAGACAGCGCTGCGAAAACTGATCGGTGATGAACATTTTGATGACGCAAGGGCCGGAGCGGCATTCAAGACAGACGGTGCCATGAAACTTGCCCTCATCAGATCACCTATGGTCTACGGACCGGGCAGCAAGGGCAATTACCCTTCGCTGGCAAGGTTTGCGGAGAAAACACCTGTTTTTCCGGCTACCAAAAACTTCCGTAGCATGATATATATCGAGCATCTCTGTGAACTCATAAGACAGATCATAGAGAGAAAAGATGCCGGTATTTTTTGCCCGCAGAATAGGATGCCGGTGAACACGGGCGATATGGTAAAGCTCATATCCCACGCCCACGGAAAACCGTTGTATTGCGTGCCCGGAGCATCAGATATGATAGTGTCGGTATACAACAGGCTTAAGAAAAAAAGTGAGGGCGGCAGATTACAGTCGAAACTTCTGGCGTATACAGAGAAAGTGTTCGGAGACTATGCATATACACTGGAGTTGTCGAACATATATGACGGTTGTTACCAGCTGTATCCTTTTTCACGCACTATTTGGAAGACTGAAAAAAAAGACGACAGTCGTATAAGATATATAGGCACAGACAGGGAAGCTCTGATGAATCCGCTGGTCAGCATCATAACAGTGACCAAAAACAGTGGGAGAACGCTTTCCACAACCATAGAGTCGGTATTGAATCAGACATATAAAAACATAGAGTATCTGATAATTGACGGTGTTTCAACCGATGATACCGTTAAGATCGCGGAGAGTTATAAGGACAGGTTTGAGCAGGCAGGGATTAAGTACCGTATTATATCCGAGCCGGACAATGGAATATATGATGCCATGAATAAAGGCATTGACAGGTCAAATGGAGATCTGGTAGGCATCATCAATTCCGATGACTGGTACGAGGTAAATGCCGTGGAGCGCATGGTGGACACCTTCAGGGAAACACATTTTGATATGTTTTACGCAGATCTTCGTATCCTGAGAGAACAGAAAAACGGTCTTTTCACTGAGATGATGATCAAACATTCAGCACTCAAAAACCCCGTTGTGTCAAGGGATTGGAATCATCCAACCACCTTTATCACAAGGGATATCTATGACAGGTACAGATACAGGCAGGAATCGATACATGATGACTGGGATCTGGTGCTGCGTATCAGAAATGACGGATGCAGAATAGTGATCCTGAATGAGGTTCTGGCTAATTTCAGATATGGCGGAATCAGCAACCAGAAGAGTATAAAAAGCTCTTTTAAGCGTGGCAGGGAAAGATATCATATTTACAGGAAAAACGGTTTTTCAAGGCTTTATCTTTTTGAGTGCATATGGGTTGAGCTGGTAAAGCTGTTTACATGAGGTTAGGAAAATGAAGCTTTATTTGAGAAGAAACCGAAATTCAGGATGGTTTCGTTGTTCAGCCGAGGGCGAAAGAAAGGGCATGGCTTATCATTTCAGGATCACAGTGTATGCACTCTGCCTGTGTATGGTATTGGGTCTTGTGTTCGGGTCGTTGACGGTTAACGCCGCCACAAGCAGCGATATCCCGAAAACACAGTTCAATTACGGACTCAGAAGCGGCAGTACCGTGGTATTAAAATGGAATGCCGTCCCGGGAGCGGAGGGATATCAGATTCGTATGTCTTCCGACAAAAAGTTTTCGGAGTTCAAGAACCGCCCCATAAGATACGGTGACAAGCTGTCCACCACCATCACAAATGTTACGGAAAAGGGCAGCATTTATTATAAGATACGCAGTTACAGACTCGGACCGGACGGCAAAAAGATATATTCAAAATGGAGCGGAAAACTGTGTATCGCAGGCGTTGACAGCTCATACGAGTTTGCGGGAAATTCAAAGATCAACAGCGGTTTTGCCACGATCTACTACGCGGTAGGACCTGGCAGGAAGAAAAAGACTGTCTGCGTAAATGCGGGACACGGCACAAAAGGCGGAGAGTCCGCCAGCACCCTGTGTCATCCGGACGGTTCGGCAAAGGTGACGGGAGGTACCACCGCATCCGGATCAACCTATGCGACGGCAGTGTCGGCAGGAACAACCTTAAATGACGGTTCATCTGAGGCATCCGTAAACTTAAAGCTTGCACTGACCGTAAAAGACAAGCTGCTGGAAAAAGGATACAACGTCCTGATGATCAGGCAGACGGATGACGTGCAGCTTGATAATATTGCCCGTACCGTGCTGGCCAACAACCTGGCTGACTGCCATATAGCGCTTCATTATGACAGCACAACATCGGACAAGGGTGCGTTTTACATCAGTGTGCCGGATGTTTCTTCGTATCGGGCAATGTATCCGGTGTCTTCGCACTACAAGGATCACGAAAAGCTGGGCAAGAGCCTGGTGGATGGATTAAAGGGCGCCGGAGTTAAGATATACGGCTCGGGATCCATGGGCATAGACCTTACGCAGACATCATATTCAACGGTTCCGTCAGTGGATCTGGAGGTCGGTGATAAAGCCAGCGATCACTCTGCTTTCGCCCATGAAAAGATAGCGGACGGGATCGTGGCAGGAGTAGAAACATTTTTTGGAAAATAAAAACGGATAGTAATAAAAACAGCTCCCGGAAAGGGGAGCTGTTTTCTATGTGACAAAAGAACTATTTTGATATTTCATTCAGCAGCGCTACGATGGTATCCACCGCATTGCCGATGCCGGCATTTTTCATATTTTCGATGAACCGGTCGGAATTTGCTGAGAGCTCTTTCAAGGATTCTATCAGGCTTGTGACCGATAATGCTTCCTCTTTTAATACCATGGAAAATCCCTGCTTTTCAAAGGAGGCGGCGTTCAATATCTGGTCGCCGCGGCTTGCTGCTGCAGATAAGGGTATCAGGAGGTTGGGCTTTCTGAGGGCTAAGAGTTCGCATATGACATTGGCACCGGCACGGGATATTACTATGTCTGCTGCGGCGTAGATGTCTGCAAGCTCAGGTCCGATGAACTCGAATTGCTTGTAATTTTTCGTGGGGTCAAGGGAGTGGTCGATGTTTCCCTTTCCGCACATGTGTACAACCTGATATTTGGTCAGAAGCTCTGAGAGAGATTCCCTTACCACGGCGTTGATGACCTTGGAACCGAGGCTTCCGCCTATTATGAACAGCACCGGTTTGCCCTGGGAAAAACCACAGATCCTGCGTCCTTTCTCTGCATCTCCGTTCAAAAGCTCCGCCCTGATGGGAGAGCCTGTCACTACCGCTTTGCCGGCAGGGAGATATTTCTCCGTCTCCGGGAAGTTGCAGCAGACTTTGGTGGCGCCCTTCATGGCGATCTTATTGGCAAGTCCCGGAGTGAGGTCGGACTCGTGTATGATGGCGGGGATCCGTTTGGTCTTTGCTGCCAATACTACGGGTACGGACACGAAGCCGCCCTTCGAGAATACTACGTCCGGCTTTATCTTGCGCAGGAGCTTAAGTGACTGGAAGTAGCCGTGTATCACCCTGAAGGGGTCCGAGAAATTCTTGAGATCAAAATATCTTCTGAGCTTTCCCGAATCAATGCCTGTGTAATGTATGCCGCAGGCCTCTATGAGCCCTTTCTCCATACCGTTGTAGGAACCGATATATTCAACCTCATAACCGGCTTCCTTTAAGGCAGGCAGCAGCGCTATATTTGGTGTAACATGACCTGCGGTGCCTCCGCCGGTCAACACTATCTTTTTCATCAGAGATCCTCCGAAATCAGTACTGAGGGGTATCTGCAGATACCACCGGATTCCTGTTCGGTATTAATCCATACCGGACTATTCGGAATCCGATATACTATACTTTTTATAAGCCGGTCTGTCAAGTTTGGGAAAAATGAATTTTTTAAACCTGATAATTGCAAAAAGGAAACATCTGTGTTATAGTAAACCCCAAATGACTAATTCGCCGGTTGCGGATCGTGGCAAACCGGCTGTTGTATCAAAGAAAGGTGGTCAATATGGCAATTTTTGAAGGCGCCGGAGTTGCGATCGTCACTCCCATGAACGAAGACCTGACGGTCAATTACGACAAACTTGAGGAACTTATCGAAGAACAGATCGCAGAAAAGACAGATGCGATCATCATAGCAGGCACCACGGGCGAGAGCTCATGCCTCTCAATGGAGGAGCATGCAGAGGTTATAAAGGCTGCTGTGGATATCGTAAAGAAGAGAATACCGGTTGTGGCAGGTACGGGATCAAACTGCACCGAGACAGCCATAAAGCTTACAGGTGATGCACAGGCTGCGGGAGCAGATGCTGCACTTGTGGTATCGCCCTACTATAATAAGGCTTCACAGAGAGGATTGGTGGCTCATTACAGCGCCATCGCCGACAGCACAAAGCTGCCCATAATCCTGTATAACGTGCCCAGCCGTACAGGTTGCAATATTCTGCCGGAAACTGTGGCAGAGCTTGCAAGGACAAAGGAAAACATTGTGGGTATCAAGGAAGCTACGGGTAATGTGGCACAGGCAGTGAAAGTCATGGATCTGTGCGACGGAAAGATAGATCTCTATTCCGGAGAGGACGGCATTGTGGTACCGCTCATGTCCATCGGGGCAAAGGGTGTTATCTCAGTATGGTCGAATGTCGCACCGAGGGATGTTCATGATATGTGCGCATATGCGGCAGCAGGAGACTTCGCAAAGGCTTCTCAGATACAGATCAAAGGACGTGCCCTTGTGGATGCACTCTTCTCAGATGTAAATCCGATCCCCGTAAAGACTGCTTTGAACCTTATGGGTAAAAATGTGGGACCGCTCCGCTCACCTCTGTGCGCAATGGCACCGGAGGCAGAGGCAAAACTTGCTGAGGTTATGAAGGCTTACGGAATATTATAATGTGATATCAGGTAACCGGGATATCACTTTTGAACCATACATCATAATATACAGAGGTAGATCATGGTTAAGATCATAATGCACGGCTGCAACGGCCGTATGGGACAGATGATAACCGACATCGCAGCTGAGGACGAGACGGTTGAGATAGTGGCAGGAGTTGACAAGTTCCTGGGCAGGGAGAATAAATACCCTGTCTTTGAGAAGATAAGCGCTTGCGATGTGGATGCGGATGTCATCATTGATTTTTCGAATGCCGCGGCAGTGGACGATCTTCTGGATTATGCAGTTGAGCGCAAACTCCCTGTAGTGCTGTGTTCTACAGGCCTGTCCGAAGAACAGAACAAAAAGGTTACGGAGACAGCCGCTCAGGTTGCGATCCTGAAATCCGCCAATATGTCACTGGGCATCAATATGATGATGGATCTTCTGAAGAGAGCAGAGAAGATCTTGTCAGAGGCCGGATTTGATATTGAGATCGTGGAAAAACACCACAACAAAAAACTGGACGCGCCCTCGGGTACAGCGCTGGCTCTGGCTGACGCCATGAATGCAGAGGGAAAGTACGAGTATGTCTTTGACCGCTCCGACAGAAGAGCTGCCAGAGAGCGTAAGGAAATGGGTATTTCCTCAGTCAGAGGAGGCACCATTGTAGGTGAACATGATGTGATCTTTGCGGGCACGGATGAAGTCGTTACAATCTCACATCATGCAGCGAGCCGTGCGGTATTTGCAAAAGGCGCGATCTCGGCGGCTAAATTCCTTGCGGACAAAGCCCCGGGCATGTATGACATGTCGGATGTGATCAATGCCTGAACTCATTGACTGCGATTATTAACTGAACTGTAAGACGTAAGGAGAGATATATGCAACCGACCGCAGCGATGTTTACGGATTATGACAGACTTGTCAAGTCTGCTAAAAAAGATAAAAAGACGCTTCCGTGTCTGGATGATATCTTAAAAGAGGATGGTATCTCAGGCGCGGGAGAGATACCTATGGGGACGTACAGTATCCCGCTTGAGCTTGTGGTGGGTACAAGGACCAGCGCCAGGGGAAGTGCCTTCAATTCTTCCTTCATGCCGGTGATGGACCAAGATTCCGAGTTCAGCGGTAAGTGGGTGGCACTTTACGCCTCTCATCTGGAGGAAGGCATCAGGGATGCCGTAAAGGCATACGAGTACAAGAACAGGTTTTATGTGGAGGAGGGCAATAAGAGAGTCAGTGTCCTGAAATACTCGGGAGCAGACGAGATAGTGGCAGAGGTTATCCGTATCCCTCCCGCTCGTATAAATGAGAATCAGGTGTATATAGAGTTCGGTGATTTTTTCAGGCTCTCACAGAGCTATCATTTTGTTTTCTCAAAGCCGGGCAGTTATGAGGCTTTGCAGATGGCTATGGGCAAACGCCCGGATGAGCCCTGGACAGAGGATGACCGCAAGGATCTGAAGACATTGCTGACAAGATACAGCACATATTATACCGAGAAAGCAGGCATAAAGGAGTCGATTGACACCTATGTCGACATCCTGGATGCCTTTTTATCTTTTGTAAAGCTTTTCAATTACAAAAAAGCCCTTGACATGGAGATCACGGAACTTAAGAATCTGGTGATCTCATCCATGGTAGAGGTGGATGTGGAGGAAAAACCGGAGCTTCGAATGGAGCCGGGAGACACCTCCGACAAAAAGACGGGACTTTTGGGAGCCATAGTGGGCGCCCCCAAGCAAAAGCCTTTGAAGGTCGCATTCATCAACGAGAAATCTGCGGCGGAATCCGCCTGGACATACGGCCATGAGCTGGGTCGAATGCATATCGAGGAGGTTTTCCCCGGTGTGGTGACCACAGTCAAATACGATTACGCCAACGCCGAGAACATCAATCAGAAGCTGGACGATGCCATTGCCGACGGATGCAATGTTATATTTACAACTTCTCCGCCGCTTTTGACAGCATCGCTTCAAGAGGCCATAGAACACAGGAATGTCAATATCTTAAACTGCTCGCTGAACACATCCCACAGGGCGGTCAGGACTTATTACGCCAGGATGTATGAGGCGAAGTTTCTGATGGGCGCCGTTGC
Source organism: Lachnospiraceae bacterium (assembly GCA_017540915.1). The sequence continues at coordinate 6,146 of JAFYAD010000291.1, read as the reverse complement.
AGGCGCCATGACTGAAAATGACCGCATCGGATATATAGCGGATTATCCCATATTCGGAGCTATAGCCAATATCAATGCTTTCGCCATGGGAGCAAAGCTGGTGAATCCCAGAGCGAAGGTATATCTGGAGTGGAGCACCATAAAGGGTGTGGATCTGGACAAAAAATTCTGGGAGCACCACGCCGGTATCATATCGGGACAGGATTTCCTGATCCCCATAAATCCGGTGAGACGCTTTGGAATATACAAATACAACGAAAACGGAGATATCCGAAACCTTGCCATGCCTGTGTGGAACTGGGGCAGGTTTTATGAGGCACTGATCAGACAGATCTGGAACGGGGCATTCGAAAAGGAAGATGATGACACCGACAAAGGCGTCAATTACTGGTGGGGCATGTCTGCGGAAGTCATAGATGTGGCCGTATCAAGGCACCTTCCCATAGGAACCAAGCGCCTGGTAAATCTCCTGAAAAAGACTATTAAGACAGGTGATTTCAACCCCTTCGAGGGCGTTATATACTCCCAGAACGGCATCATCACCAAATATGAGACCGATACATTGACGCCCGATGAGATAGTCACCATGGACTGGCTGGCAGAGAACATCGTGGGACGCATACCTGACATGAGTGAGCTTGTGGAGCAGGCGACTCCTGTGGTGGCGCAGTCCGGCATAAAGACAACGAACGCATTGGATGAAGCATCATCCGCTACGGGAGGTAACGATGAGAGCTCTGGTGATAGCTGATGTCGAATCCAAGGCCTACTGGGATTATCTTGATAAGGAAAAATTCAAAAAAGAGATAGACATAGTGATCTCCTGTGGTGACCTGAAGGCAGAATACTTAAGCTTCCTGGCCACATTCTGCAAGGGACCGGTGCTCTATGTTCACGGCAATCATGATGTGAGATATGACCAGAAACCACCTGAAGGGTGTGAGTGTATAGAAGACAGGATCTTCGAGTACGAGGGAGTCCGTTTTCTGGGGCTTGGCGGCAGCATGCAGTATAACGGCAACGACTGGCAGTACACGGAACAGCAGATGTCACGCCGCATCAAAAAGCTGTGGTATCAGCTCTGGAAAAAAAAAGGTTTCGATGTTCTGGTGACCCACTCTCCGGCCAGAAAACTTGGGGACGGTGAGGATCTTCCTCACATTGGATTCCAATGCTTCAGGGATCTGATGGACAAATACGAACCGGCCTATTTTTTTCACGGACATATGCATCACAGCTATGATTACAAGTTGAAGTCCAGCATGGAATACAACAAGACGAAGATAGTGAACGGTTACGAAAAGCAGATCGTGGAGATCGAGCTTTGACGGTAGATATATGGATCTTTTTGAATATCAGAGAACACTAAATCAGGAGAAAGAGGCGCCGTTAGCCAGCCGTATGAGGCCGGACACCATAGACGAGGTGGTGGGTCAGGAGCACATTATAGGCAAGGGAAAGCTTCTGTACCGCGCTATCAAGGCGGACAAACTCAGCTCCATCATATTATACGGTCCTCCCGGCACGGGAAAGACCACTTTGGCGAAGGTGATAGCCAATACCACCAGCGCAGATTTTATGCAGATAAATGCCACTTCATCCGGCAAAAAGGATATGGAGGATGTGGTAAAAAAAGCTCAGGATACCCGTGGAATGTACGGTCGCAAGACCATATTGTTCATAGACGAGATCCACAGGTTCAATAAAGGGCAGCAGGATTATCTATTGCCCTTCGTGGAGGATGGTACGGTGATACTCATCGGCGCCACCACGGAAAATCCTTATTTTGAGGTAAACAGTGCTCTTTTGTCCAGAGCGGCGATATTCGAGCTGAAAAAGTTGTCAGCCGTGGATATAAAGACTTTACTGTATCGTGCAGTACAGGACAATGTCAAAGGAATGGGCGCTTTTAATGCCGAGCTGGAAGAAGATGCGGCGGATTTTCTGGCGGATATGTCAAACGGCGATGCCAGGAGCGCATTGAAGGCTATAGAGCTGGGGATACTGACCACCGACAGGAGTGAGGACGGAAAGATCCATATCACTCTGGATGTGGCATCAGAGTGTATCCAGAAGAGGGTACTCAAATACGGCAAGGACGGCGATGACCATTACGATACGATATCGGCGTTCATCAAGAGTATGAGAGGTTCGGATCCCGATGCGGCGGTCTATTATCTGGCCAGAATGCTGTATGCGGGTGAGGACATAAAGTTTATTGCAAGGCGCATCATGATATGCGCTTCGGAGGATGTGGGAAATGCTGATCCCAATGCACTGCAGGTCGCAGTGGCGGCAAGCCTTGCCATAGAGCGGGTAGGACTGCCGGAGGCACAGCTTATTCTGTCCCATGCAGCCATATATGTGGCGAGCGCTCCCAAGAGCAACGCCTGCTGTGAGGCCATATTTGCCGCAAAAAGAGCGGTGGAGGAGAACGCTACGGCTCCCATACCCGCGCACCTTCAGGATGCGCATTACAGCGGTCATGAAGAGCTGGGGCACGGCGTGGGCTATAAATATGCGCATGATTATCCCCATCATTATGTTTCACAGCAGTATCTGCCGGATCCGCTGGTGGGCACAAAGTTTTACGAACCCACCGAAAACGGCTATGAAGCCAAGGTTTCCGAGTATCTTAAGAATGTGGATACCTGGAAAAAGGAGCAGGAGCAGGATTGAAAACAGTCTGACACATTTCGGACCGTAGTGTATAATATGTGCCGCGGATACGGATGTCACAATAAAACGATTTTTTATCAGGAGGAATTTTGAAATGAAACAGTATGCCGCTATGAGCAGAGAGGAATTGCTCGAAGAGAGGTCGGACCTTCAGAAAGCATACAAGGGGTTCGAGGAAGCCGGGCTTTCCCTTAACATGGCTCGTGGCAAGCCCGCACCGTCACAGCTGGATCTTTCCATGGATATGCTGAAGATACTGACAGATGCGGAAGACCTGAAGTCGGAGAGCGGTGATGTGAGAAATTACGGCGCAATGGACGGTATAGCCGAGGCAAAACAGCTGATGGCAGGGATGCTGGAATGTGATCCCGCCAATGTCATAGTGCTGGGCAACGCATCTCTCAACATAATGTATGATATGGTAGCCAGAAGCTATGCTTTTGGCGTTATGGGCAGCACGCCCTGGTGCAAGCTTGACAAGGTTAAATTCCTGTGCCCGGTTCCGGGATATGACAGACATTTTGCAGTGACTGCTGATTTCGGCATCGAGATGATCAACATCCCGATGACACCGGACGGACCGGATATGGACAAGGTTGAGGAGCTGGTTAACAATGATCCTGCGGTCAAGGGTATCTGGTGTGTTCCAAAGTATTCAAATCCACAGGGCGTTGTGTACTCGGATGAGACAGTTAAGAGATTTGCTGCGCTTAAGCCTGCAGCAGAGGATTTCAGGATATTCTGGGATAACGCGTACTGTGTTCATCATCTCTATGATGACGAGTCAAAGCAGGGTAAACTCTTAAATATCCTGGAGGAGTGCGCTAAGGCCGGAAACCCGGATATGGTCTATGAGTTCGGTTCAACATCGAAGGTGACATTTGCGGGGGCAGGAATCTCCGCTGTAGCTTCGTCGGAGAACAACCTTGCTGAGATAAAAAAGCATCTTACGATACAGACCATCGGACATGATAAGATCAATCAGATCAGACATGTCAGGTTCTTAAAGGACAGGGCGGGTATTGATGCCCACATGAAGAAACACGCTGCACTTCTCGCTCCCAAGTTCGAGATGGTGGAGAAGCTTTTGAACGACGAGATCGTAAGCCGCGGCATCGGATCTTTCCTGCATGTCAACGGCGGATACTTTATATGCTTTGAGAGCCTTCCGGGCTGCGCAAAGGATATAGTGGCAAAATGCAAGGCAGCAGGCGTTGTGCTGACAGGTGCGGGAGCGCCCTTCCCCTACGGAAAGGATCCTGAAGATTCCGTTATCCGCATCGCGCCAAGCTATCCTGAGATCGATGATCTTAAAAAGGCCATGGAGGTCTTTGTGGTGTGCGTAAGGCTGGCATCTGTTGAGAAGTTACTGGGTGAGTGATGGACCATGCTTAAGCCCGGGATGGGATCACTGTGTTATTACAAAAGCCGGTTATACTCAGCTGTTGGCAGATGGATGGGATATTACCGGGAAAGGAAGATAAATGTTTATAAATGAGGAAATGTACGGACTCGGCAGCTGCCGTTCCGTCATCAGGGAGCTTTTTGAATATGGCAAAAAACGTGCCGCAGAGATCGGAAAAGAAAATGTCTATGATTTTTCTCTGGGAAATCCCAGCATTCCTGCTCCGGATATCGTGAATGAGACCATTAGGACACTCACACAGGAGATGAATTCACTGAGCCTTCACGGATATTCTTCCGCTCAGGGAGATGCGGAGACCAGAGCCGCTGTGGCGGAATATCTCAACAAAACCCACGGCACGGATTTCACCGCCGACAATTTCTATATGACCATGGGAGCGGCGGCTTCCCTGTCAATATGTTTTAAGGCGCTGACATGTACACCGGATGATGAGATAGTGGTAATAGCACCGTTTTTCCCGGAGTACAGCGTGTTCATAAAGGCAGCAGGCGCAAGGTGCGTCATGGTGCCGCCTGATACGGATAACTTCCAGATCAGATTTGATGAGCTGGAGAAACTTATAAACAGTAATACCAAAGCGGTAGTCATAAACTCGCCCAACAACCCGAGTGGCGCGGTATACAGCGAGGACACCATCAAAAAGCTGGCTGCAATACTTTCCGAAAAGAGCAAAGAGTTCGGAAATCCCATCTTCATCATAGCTGACGAGCCCTACAGGGAGATCGCATATGATGTGGATGTTCCATTTGTTACCAAATATTATGACAATACGCTGGTATGCTATTCATACAGTAAGTCACTGTCTCTGCCCGGTGAGCGTATCGGCTGGGTATTGGTACCGAATGCTGCACAGGACAGCGAAAGGCTCTATGCTGCGGTTGCGGGAGCAGGCAGGGCACTGGGTTATGTGTGTGCGCCGTCGATGTTCCAGAAGGTGATCGCAAGATGCATCGGCAACACCGGAGATATTGAGGCATACAGACAGAACAGGGATATCCTGTATGACGGATTGACAAAGATCGGCTATCATTGTTATAAACCCGAGGGCGCTTTCTACATGTTCGTAAAGGCCCTGGAAGAGGATTCGGATGCATTCAGCGAGAAAGCCAAGGCAGAGGATATCCTGGTGGTTTCGGCTAAAGGCTTCGGCTGCCCCGGATGGGTTCGTATCTCATACTGCGTGGACAAGGACATGATAGAGCGTTCGCTTCCCGCGTTTGAGAGGCTTTATAAAAAATATAGGGATTGATCTTTTTACATCCGGTGATTTTTCGTCGGCTGTATACAGAAGCCTGAGAAGACAGTATAACGGAACGCTCCGGTAGGCCGGGGCGTTTTTTTGGAGAAAAAATGAGATCTCAAGAAGAAAATAATCGTGGAAAAGTCATAGTGTTCACCAGCGTGGTGGGAATCCTGGCAAACGTGTTTCTGGCGGCATTCAAGGCGGGTGTTGGAATACTCAGCAATTCCATAGCCGTCGTTTTAGATGCGGTCAATAACCTGTCTGATGCCTTAAGTTCGGTGATCACCATAGTGGGTACAAAGCTTGCAGGCAGAGAGCCGGACAGAAAGCATCCCTTCGGATACGGCAGGATAGAGTATTTAAGCTCTTTGGTGATAGCCGGCATCATACTGTACGCCGGTCTTACATCGCTCACGGAATCCATAAAGAAGATCATAAAACCGGAGACTCCGGATTATTCAACAGTGTCTTTGGTGATAGTGGGTGTTGCAGTCCTGGTGAAGATCGGACTCGGTCTGTATGTAAAGACGACAGGTGAGAAGGTTAATTCGGATTCACTGATAAATTCCGGAAAAGATGCGCTGTTGGATTCGGTGATATCATCGGCAACCCTGGTGGCAGCTCTGGTCTTTACGTTTGCCCATATTTCGCTGGAGGCTTATCTCGGTGCCATCATTTCGGTGGTGATCATCAAAGCCGGTTTTGAGATGCTCTCTGAGACTGTATCGAAGCTGTTGGGAGAGCCGGGGGATGTTGAACTATTACAGGGCATCAAACAGACTGTAAGGTCATTTCCCG
>JAFYAD010000290.1 GCA_017540915.1 Lachnospiraceae bacterium | reverse complement strand
TGGTGAAGGACTATAAGATATTCAAGATTCCTTTTATAACGCTTTCAGAACGCATAATCGCAAATATCAGGAATCTGACATATCGTTATATGCCGGATCAGACCACGTTGTTCACGCAGGAGTCGTATCGACCTTGATGAGCATATTCAATCGACTATCAAAGAATGGATCACTGTCTAAAGAGATATTTTTTGACTAATTGCACGAGAGGTCTTGATTTTAGCACAAACAAATGTTATTATATTCAAGTTAGCGATGGCTAACTAATGCAATAAACATAAGCAGGAAATTATAACTCCGCACAAAAAGCGGAGTATATGATTAACGAGCAGTTAGCGGTAACTAACCAAACTTCATAAGGTCATTAAAGGATTGCAAAATGGGGAAGAGGCATGTCTTATGGAGCATACGATCAGCGATGAGACATATGAACGGATGGATGAGTTCGTCAATACACATGAGGAGAACACTTAGATGAAATATAAACCGACGATATGGCTCTTTATGACGAGCCGGTTAAAGAAAGGATTGGCCACATGCTGGCCAAGAGAGGATGTAAAAAAACTGCTTGTAAAGGCAAAGCCAATCTACAAGGATATTCTATCAAGGATGAAGGGTATCAGTGACAATAATCACATGGCAGGAAGTATCGCAGCGGATCAGGAAAGAAAACGGCGTGGTTACTGCGGCAGATGCCATAGAGAAATATGTTTTGGAGAAATCAAATGAATAACAAGACAAGGAATATACCCGCTCTTATATGTGGCGTTCTCGGATGCCTGTGTTACGGCGGTGGGGACTGGCTGATGATATACGGTGATCCGGCTCATACGGGCGAGCTTGCATGGCTTACAACAGGAACAGCGCAGATTCCTCAATGGAGATATGTGTTTGCAATGGCGCTTGCCTTTCCGGGGATTATCCTTTATGGGATCGCGTTGTTTGCAGTGCAGGATTATATCAGGCAAGAAAAGCACAAAAGGATATATCATTACCTGAATGCCTTCGGGCTTACACCATGGATCGCACTTCATCTGATCTATGTACTGGTACTAAGCCTGTTTACATGGCTTAATAGTAACGGTTTTTCGCAGGATTCAATCACTGTTTGCCAACTTTTTATGGCTCGTTCCGGTAAGTGAGATTTTGATGCTTCCGGTATTCCTGTATTGGTTCTACCTCCAGATAACAGGCAAAACAGTATTTAAGAAAGGCATGGCATTTACAAATGTGCTTGTCATATTTGCTGCCTTAAAGACGATAGCTTCATTCATGCCGGTAAGCGCGTTCAGACTTGGATTTACCAACGGCCTCATGAGTGAGAGTATGATCATCTGGTTTGTACTGATTCTTATGGGAGTAGGTATAAAAAGTAATCAATAATATCCCGGCTCTTGTTATTGCACTTATTCTGGTAATTCCGGTTTCAATCATCGGCATGAGGATTGCCGAGAAAGTCATGAAAAAGCAGATGGGGCTTTTGGTAAAGGAGTCTTAAGGTTATCATGACAATATCATGAACGGGAGGCCTTTTATAATGGAAAAATATGATGTAAATCAACCTGTGGTTCTGAAAAGAGGCGTATATCAGCTGAATGATGAGGCAAACTTCAATTACCAGCTTAACCGTGTCATCAACTGGGATGGTGGGGAACTCTCTGATGTGCAGAAGGTAGCCGGCAGTATCCATGACAGTGCAGACTGGAAGCGGGAACTGATCGGTCTGGGTGATACCGCCATGAAAGAGGGCAGAACAGGAAATGCGATAGCATACTACCGGATGAGCGAGTTCTTCATGTATGACGGAGATCCTGATAAGAAGAAGTATTACGAGAAGGCGACAGAGCTTTTCTATGAATATTATGCGGATTTCTTTGAGGGTGATCATCCGAGGATCGAGAGAGCAGACGTTCCGTTTGAGAATGTGAAACTTCCCGTGATGCATGTGGTACCGGAGGGAGAGAGCAAGGGAACGATCCTGATCCATGGCGGAAACGACAGTTATTTTGAAGAATTTCTCTTTACCGTTCTGTATATGCAGGAGAAGGGTTTTGAGGTATATATGTTTGAAGGACCCGGGCAGGGCGGCGTGATGCGAGAGCAGGGGATGCACTTTACTCACGAGTGGGAGAAACCGGTAAAAGAGATCCTTGACTATTTCAAGCTGGAGGATGTGACGATCATCGGCATATCCCTCGGAGGATATCTTGCTCCCAGAGCAGCGGCATTTGATAAGAGGATCACGAAGGTGGTCGCATGGTCGGTATTTCCGTGCTTTCAGGATATTCTTGTAAGTATGCAGCCTGCAAATGTACAAAAGGCTTTTCATATATTGATGAAGCTTCATGCCCGTCCGATGCTTAATCTTGTTTTCGGTAAAAAGGCAAAAAAATCCCCGATCATCGACTGGGGCATCAAGCACGGATGCTATGCGTATGAGGCGAAGGACGCATACTCTTACGCGAAGAAACTGAAGCTGTATGATCTTGCACCGGTAGCCGATAAGATCACCCAGGATATGCTGATTCTTGGAGCAAATGGTGACCATTTTATTGATTATACGCTGATCGGTCGTGAGATCAATATGCTCAAAAACGTAAGATCACTTACTTTCCGCCTCTTCACCGACAAGGAAGATGCCCAGAACCACTGCAATGTCGGCAACGGGCAGCTGACGATAGATGTTATCTGTGACTGGATAGAGCAGATTGATAGGAAAAACAGATCGTCTTGACATATTCACAGGTCTTTTATAAAAACAGACAGACATTCGTTCTGTCTAAAGGAGAGCCGGCAGAAGTTATTTCAACCTTTAATAAATAACTTCTGTCGGCTCTTCAATTTTTTCTGTATATGTAATTGCTTTTTAGCTGATTTTGTGGTATTATTTTTGGGTTAAGGTGTAGTATTGCTGGAATGCGCTTCAAAAATACGAAAAATTAGAGGTTTTATGGAATCGATAATTTATGAAGTGCAGCACTAATTGTAGCACCTAAAAAGTAAGGGTCTCGTAAGCCCTTATAAAATAAGGGCTTCAGGAGGTTTGAAAATATATGAAATTAGGAATCGTGGGCCTTCCGAACGTCGGAAAGAGCACCCTTTTCAATTCACTTACAAAGGCAGGCGCACAGAGCGCAAACTTTCCGTTTTGTACGATAGATCCGAATATCGGCATAGTGCCGGTGCCGGATGACAGGATAGAGAAGCTGGGTGAGATGTACAACACCAAAAAGGTCACCCATGCTACCATAGAGTTCGTGGATATCGCAGGTCTTGTAAAGGGCGCTTCAAAAGGCGAAGGCCTTGGCAACCAGTTTTTGGCAAACATCAGGGAGGTGGATGCTGTCGTTCATGTGGTGAGATGTTTTGAAGACACCAACATCATACATGTGGACGGTTCTATAGATCCGGCCAGAGACATCGAGACCATTAATCTGGAACTCGTCTTTTCCGATCTTGAGATATTGGAGAGGCGTATAGCCAAGATATCCAAGCAGGCGAAGATGGACAAAACCCTGGCGAAAGAGCTTGAGATGGCCGAGAACTTAAAGGCTTTCCTCGAGGAAGGCAAGATGGCGCGCAATTTTGAGGTGCCGGATGACGAGGATCTGGAGGCATGGTTTAAGGGATATAATCTTTTGACAGCAAAGCCCACTATCTATGCAGCCAATGTTGCTGAGAGCGATATGGCTGACGACGGTGCTTCCAATCCGCATGTTGCAAAGGTCAAGGAGATGGCAGCTGCTGAAGGATCAGGTGTTTTTGTTATCTCCGCACAGATAGAACAGGAGCTCTCGGAGCTGGATGACGCAGAGAAGGCTGAGTATCTGGCAGATCTCGGTGTCAGCAGCAGTGGTCTCGACAAGCTTGTGAAGGCAAGCTATTCCCTTTTGGGACTGATATCTTTCCTGACTGCAGGCGAGGACGAGTGCAGGGCATGGACCATCAAGGAAGGCACTAAAGCACCTCAGGCAGCAGGCAAGATCCATACGGATTTTGAGAGGGGATTTATCAAGGCTGAGGTTGTGAATTATCAGGATCTTTTGGATAACGGATCTCTGGCTGCAGCCAGAGAGAAGGGCATCGTAGGAATGGAAGGCAAAGATTACGTGGTAAAAGACGGGGATGTGATCCTGTTCAGATTCAATGTGTGACGTAATTCGTACCGGATTGGTTATAGCTTAAGGTAATATTGGGGGAAATCTATGGCAGACAGCATTTCGCTTGCTAAGGTCAAAAATCAGGACAGGCTGAGCATGCTGCTGAATACTTACCTGACACAGTCGGAGGATGCGACGGGGTGCATCCTGCAGATCAAGATCGAGCATCTTGAGGAATACTGTAAGGGCAGGGAGCATGAGGCAAAGGATGCGACGCTTGAATATGTCATGCAGTGCGCAGCCGATACGATCCACTCAGACATGATCTTCAAGATAGAGCATGAGGATGCTTTTGAGATCGTGTTCATGGGGGCAGAGGAGTGTGCCAGCGCCGAGAATGTGTTCAAGGAGATCGTCAATCTCTTCGAACAGCGAAAAGAAAAGAGTGGTGTCGGATATGTGTGCAACCTTGTGGCGGGCATAGTGAAATTCCCGGAGGATGCGGACAATTACGCACAGCTTCATTCGTTTGTGACATTTGCTACCAGTGAATCCTGTGGCAAAGGAAGATATGCTTATACTACCTTCTCAAAGCAGGATTATGACATTTATAAAGAGGGCGTTGATTTCAGACTGACGTTAGAGGATTGCGTCAGGGATAAGTGCAGGGGATTTTTTATAGTATATCAGCCGCTTGTGTCTCTTGAGACCAATAAGGTTACCGGGGCAGAGGCGCTTTTGAGATGGAAAAATGAAAACTATCACAATGCCTCACCGGCTGTTTTCATCCCGATATTGGAGGAGACAGGTCTGATAGTTCCGGTCGGCAAGTTTATAATGCTGACTGTCATGAAGCAGTGCAAGGAATGGCAGAAACGTTCACCGGGGTTTGACATACACATTAACCTCTCGTTTGTCCAGCTTAATCAGGAAAACATATTTGACCAGATAATGGAGTGCGTGGCAGAAACTGAGGTGGATCCGCATAACATCGTGTTTGAGATCACCGAGTCGGGACTTGTGTTAAACCGGCAGTGGCTGACGACACTGATCAGAAGGCTGCATGAGGTAGGGTTCCATGTGGCTCTTGATGATTTCGGAACGGGCTATTCAAACTTCGTATACCTCAAGGATTACGGTATCGATATGGTGAAGCTCGATAAGACTTTCATCAATGAAGCTTTGGAGAATAAAACAGAATTTGAGCTTCTGCGACGCATTATAGATATCGTGCATACCCTTGATATGACCATATGCCTCGAGGGCGTGGAGACCATGGAGGAGATCACCGTCTTTGCGACGGAGGATCCGGATTACATACAGGGATATGTCTTCGGTCGGCCGGTGGAACCCGGTGCTTTTGAACCGCATTTCCACATGGATATCAGGACAACGGCATATGATTCCAACGCCGTTCAGAGAGGCGATGTCATCGGTATGGCGGAGGCTTACAGGCGCAGGGAGCGTGTGTTCTTAAAGGGCAGCAATACTTCCAAGAAGTTGTTGCATGCTACATGGATGATCCTGCCTACGATAGCGGTCGCGCTTATGTCCGTTGCCTACATGGTGGGTGTTGCCATTACCAAAAAGTCCGGAATACTGACGATGCCTGCTGTAGTGGTGCTGATATTTGCAATGCTGTGTGCGGCAACATCGGAAGTTTTATATCTCATAGCCCACCGAAAGGAAAAGCAGCTTGATAAGCGTGAGATAGAGCAGCAGAAAGTCATAGAACTGGATCAATATGAAGCTCTGAAGGATGCTTTCCAGCAGATCATGGTGGTGGACACATTAAAAGATCATTGCACCGAGATATACAGGTCCCGCAACATCGACAATTACCGCTTCGAGACTGCAAGTTACACCCAGTATCGCATGGATATGCTGCAGTTTGTGCCGGAGGAGGAGCGCGAGAATGTTCGTAACAGCTCCTCTGTGGCAAATATGAGATCAAAGCTGAAAAACAACAACGAGATGACCTTCGAGTCAAGGTTTGTCTTTCCGGGTAAGCCGGATTACTATTTTGAAGTTATCATCACTGAGATAGACAGCAACAGGTTCCTATACCTGATGCGCGACATCAATGACCGAAGCCGGCGTCAGATAGAGGCGAATGCCCAGAAGGATCAGCTTGTCGACAGGCTCAGCAAACAGAATGACGTTTTGTTCAAGCATGGTATCACGGATGATATGACCGGCGTTTACAACCGTGAGGGTCTGGAGTATTATTTCGTCAATCTTGTAAACCGTGCCATAACGGAGAAAAAGAAGCTTGCATATCTGGTCTGTGACTTAAACGGCTTAAAGACCATCAATGATAACCACGGACACCTGGCCGGAGATATTGCCATTGTTGGTGTAAGCCATGTGCTTCAGAAGATGTGCATAGATCCGGATATCGTAGCCCGCATCGGAGGCGATGAGTTTGTGTATGTGGGTATCAGCGGTATGCCGGAGGCAGGTTATAAAGCCAAGATAGACGAGAAGATACTGGATTACCTTGCAGAGGAGAATGAGGAAGTCAATCAGCCTTTCACCATCAGCTTTTCGTACGGCCTTTATTACGACAGACCCACAGCAGAACTCACTATTGAGGACTGCATGAGCGTGGCGGACGAGAAGATGTATGCCATGAAAGAGGAATATCACAGGATACACGGAGGAGAAGTGAGATGAAATGTCCATATTGTTCAAGCGATGACACCAGAGTTATAGATTCAAGACCGGCGGATGACAATAATTCCATCAGAAGGCGCCGCGTCTGCGATGTGTGCGAGAAGCGTTTTACCACCTATGAGAAGATAGAGACCATCCCGCTGATCATCGTAAAAAAAGATTCGGTCAGAGAGCCATATGACCGCTCCAAGGTTGAAGCCGGTGTATTAAGGGCATGTCACAAGCTCCCCGTATCCGCCAACGACATGAAGGAGCTGATAGATTCCGTTGAGACGGAGATATACGCCAGAGAGGAAAAGGAGATACCGTCCATTCTCATCGGCGAGCTCATAATGGAGCGTCTTAAAGACCTGAACGCGGTGGCATATGTGCGCTTCGCGTCTGTTTACAGGGAGTTTAAGGACGTCAATACCTTCATGGAAGAATTAAAAAAATTCCTTAAGTAAGATATTTCCCCTTTTTTCAGGGCGGGCTTTTTCGTATATAATATAAAAGAGCAGATTTCAGACCAAAATTTTATAATTTAGGTATAAAGTTTCCGGCCGATATTCCGATAAAGTTACTGAGTGAGGAAAAAGCCTATGAATATTTCAGGAATCGGTCCTTCATTTGGAGGATTCACATACAACCCGATAAAACTGAATACAGATAACCTTACGAATGTGCATGCACGTGATACTGAGGATACAAAGGTTGAGAAGACCGGAAATACCCGCGCAAGACAGGAGATGGCAGGGGTTACATATCAGTCGCAGAGCAGCAGTGATGGTTCGGTGAGAGTTAAACAGCTTCAGGCAGTTAATCCTACATCTGTACGCAGTGCGGAAAACTTCGATTTTTGAAAATAATATGATCATTATGAGACAGGAAGGGGAATCTTTCCTGTCTTTTATTGTGTGGCAATGAGAGGGATATAATATGAAATGTGTAAACTGTGGAGCGGAGATCGCACTGACAGACAAGGTATGTGCATATTGCGGCAGCAGGAACCTTAAAACGGCAGATCTCCAGGCTGATATGGAAAAACAGGAGAATCGCACGAAAAAAGCCCAAAGGAAACTTGTGGTTAGTATATCACGCAATATGCCGCTGGTTATCAATATGATAATACTGATAGCACTTGTGGTGGGAGTGATCGTTGTTTACTATATCAAAGGAAATGCTTATCATTTTCAAAGTGACGCAAAACAGAACGAGTCCATAAAGAAATCGGAAGAGTATCGCGCAGACATAAGACAGTATCTTGACGATGGTGATTACGTGGGATTTCTGGCCTTCATGGATTATCATAATATCGCAGAGTACAGGGAGCCGTACGAAGATCTTGGTCTTGTTGCACACATGGCGGATTATTATGGGGATTTATTGTCCGATGTGGAGAGCTTCAGAGTACATGGAGAGGATGCCAGGTGGCACAGCCCGGAAAATGATGTTTTCAACTGCAGGATGTCCATAAATGATTTTTATCATGAATTCGGGTACAAAGCCTCAGAGATTGATGCGGATCTGTACAGGGATTATATATATGACATGAGAGAGAAGGCAGACATTATATTGAAGATATATCTTGGAATGGATGATGCTAAAAGAGAGGAATTTCTGGCGGATTCCATAAACGGACAGGAGGCTTATCTGGAGGAATTGATCGATGATTAAAAGGATTGTGTTCATAGCTTCGCTGGCAGTAAATGCCATTTTGGCGGTAGTTCTGGTGGTAGGTATAGTGGGAGCCGCCGAGGAATTGAAATTCAGTTATGTTGAAAAAGATACCATCCGGCCCGACAGTATCAATATGTACCTGAATATGGAAAATTACGGTACAGTGGCGGCGCTGTCTCATCCTGTGAGAGGTGGGGCAGAGATAAAGGAGGAGTATGCGGAATGCTTTGCAATGGGTGAATACGCAGATCTTCTGTTTCAGCGGAGGATATTCGAGGCTGACGGGGACACAGACACTCTGAAAAAATGCGATGAGAGACTTGCGGCAATCCGTGCGGATTATCCGGGACAGAGCAGTGTGTTTGATAAAATGGACAGTAGTATTGAAAAGGCGGTTGTGGAGTGATATATGGCTAAGATGATAATATGTGCAAGCTGCGGGGCGGAGTTTGACGCGGATCAGGTAAGGTGCCCGTATTGCGGTACTGCTTATGCACCTGCAGAAAAAGAAGAATATGACGAAAAGATCGAGGAACTGAGTAAGAGCGAGAGGAAAGACATCCGGTCAGCCAAAAGATACAGGGGGCTTGGCAGGAGGGCAGCAATACTGATCGCTCTCGTGATCGGCATCATCGTAATGTCTGTGGTATCATCATATAATTACGCCGATCATGACAATGAGGAGGCAGTAAGACGGGACTCCGAGAAAAACGACGTCACATATGCCACTGAAATGGATAGGTATCTGGAGAGGGGAGATTATGTGGAGTGTGTGAGTTTCATGTACGCTCATGAGATCTGGACTGCGTATTCAACCGAATTTGACCGGTTCAGGTGTGTCAAACATGTGGCAAGATGCTATTACGAGTGTATACATCATATGGAAAGAATAGTACTGCGTTCTACCGATGGCGAGTATTTCGACAAACTGGATACGGACATCAGCAATTTCTGTATGTATCTTGATGAATTCTACGAGGTCTTTGAGGCGCAGAGAGAAAGCGAAAAAGATCCCAAATATCTGGCGTATATGGAGGATATGGAAGAGGAGCTTAAGATAGCCATGAAAGCATATTTTGATATGGATGATGCAGAGGTGTCGGATTTTCTGGATCTTTCACAGGCAAAAAAAGGCGTGCGCCTGGAGGAGGTGTTCGGACGTGAATAAAAAAGCGAAGATTTTTATGAATATACTGATAGTCATTGCAAGTCTTGTATTTATCATATCATTAGTCGATATGGCAGGGTCCTTCGATTATGTGAAAAAGCAGGAAGAAAAGGCAGCTGACGACAGCTTCATCTCTGTCTTTGAGTACGAACTTAGCCATAAAGCCTACAATGACATATTGGAAACATATTATGTAAAGCGTCTTAGCGGAATGGAGGCGCCTGAGGGTTACGAGAATATATGGAATGTGGCTGAATACTCACACTATGCTTTCATGGCGCACATTTATGAGGCAAAGGGAGATAAGGATCGTTTGGATGCCTGCGCAGCAAAGCTTGAGGTCTTGAGAAGCGGTCTCGGAGACTATAAAACAGCAGCATCGGATGTGGATGAAGCCATCAGAAATGCGCCGTAAAGATGAAAATGCTTGTTATAGGCCTGACCTATAACAAATAATAAATATTAGCGATTTTACAAGTATCGCCTCCCGGGATATAATCTGCACATAAGATCTGATGAGGGATTCATACAGAACTTACAGCGGTTATACAGGGAGGCTTTAGTTATGTTTAAGATATTGAAATACGGTTTCAGTAAAAGTTCGTGTTTTCGAATGCTTATCGCCCCGGCATATTCCATGGCGGGGTGTTAAAAGGAAAGTTAAGTGACAATGCAGATCGTCCTAAAGGGATCCAACACAAGCGGTAATCTTTAGGAGCATATAAGGAGGATAAAAACATGAGCGAATATAAATTTGAAACATTACAGTTACACGTAGGACAGGAACAGGCAGACCCGGCAACAGATTCCAGGGCTGTTCCCATATATCAGACCACATCATATGTTTTCCACAACAGCAAGCATGCGGCTGACCGTTTCGGACTTGCGGATGCGGGAAACATTTACGGCAGACTTACAAATTCCACACAGGACGTGCTGGAGAAGAGACTGGCAGCATTAGAGGGCGGAAGCGCGGCACTGGCGCTGGCATCTGGCGCGGCAGCCATTACATACACCATAGAAGCTCTGGCTGCAAACGGTGGACACATAGTAGCCCAGAAGACGATCTACGGCGGTTCTTATAACCTTTTAGCACATACGTTGCCGCAGTACGGTATAAAGACAACTTTTGTTGATATACATAATCTTACAGAGGTTGAGGCTGCCATAACTGACGATACCAGAGCAATCTATCTTGAGACACTGGGAAATCCCAACAGTGACATACCGGATATCGATGCGGTTGCAGAGCTGGCTCATAAACGTGGAATACCGGTGGTTGT
>JAFYAD010000289.1 GCA_017540915.1 Lachnospiraceae bacterium | reverse complement strand
ACCGTACGAACCGCCGGAGCCACGTCCGTCAATCGTTACCAGAAGCACGACACCGTCCTTACGCTGACCGATGGCCGTTCTTGGCTGAACGCCATAGCCGCCATTGCCCATAAAGGTGGTCTTTTCACCGTTTACGATCAGTGATCTTATACTCTTAGCCCAGGCAGGAACGCGAAAAGCAAGGGTAAATCCGGCAGGCGACGATGCTTTTACAGTGAATTTCAATGACCAGCGGGATTTGTCGCCGCCTTTGTGATCATCAAAGAATACCTGGTTGTTATAATTCTTCATCTCCGTAGACTGAGATATCGTAACCTCTGACCCGTTCATATCCAGACGAACTTCTGAAGGTATATACTGCATCACGCTGACAGTATCTCCCTCTGTATAATATATGAGCTCCGGATACAATGTCTGCGACTGAACCATGGTACCATGACAGCACCAGAAATCATTACGCTTTGTTCCCCACTTTTTCTTTGAACCCGGCAAAAGCGGCAGGAAATATGTGGGCATTCCGCTGAATCTGTTCTGCTGTGCCAGAAAACCGTTGTACAGCGCCCTCTCGATATAATCTGCATAAGCAGTATCACCGGTTCTCCTGTACAGATAGTCGGCCACACGCACCATGTTGTATACGGTGCAGAATTCCTGATCCCTGTCACTTATGTACTCGCCGAGTTTCTTTACCGGAATCCAGAATTCTCCGGCATTTGCGCCTGTGGTAGCAAACATTCCCCTGTCGGTGACTGCAGTTTTCCAGAAAGCATCGGTTACATTCTTCCAATACTCGTCAGAAGTCAGCTCATACATTTTGGCTGCGCCGTGTATGAGCGGTATGCTGGCATTTGCATGATCGTCCGAGAGACCGTCTCCGCCCCTTGAAAGCTGGCTGTACAATCCGCTGTCCTTATACAGATCTATGAGTGTCTTGTATTTCTCATTTTCCGTGATACGGTACAGCTCAGCCCACATTTCCAGCATTCCGCCCTGCTCACCCTTGTAGGTGATCTGCGGATCCTTTTTATTCATACGGTTTGCCCATTTTATGTACCAGTCAGCCAGTTTGTCAACTATCTGCAGAGCCTCTTCATTTCCCGCAAACTTATAGGAATCCACCAGTCCCATCACAGTCTTGTGAAGAGTGTACTGCGGTGACCATATATAGTCATCCTCCGCCATAAAGTCAAAGTATTTTTCAGGTATGGAGCCGACCCACTCACCGCCGTTTCTCTTCTGGCAGCGGGCAAGCTCCGATACTATCTTATCAAGCTTATGCTTTAACTCCTCATCATGCTCGCTTGCCACCAGTCTTGCTGCGGCCGACATCCAATGTCCGAGGAAATGTCCTCTCAGCTGACATACACTGGCTTCCCAGCCCCAGTGAAGATTTGACTGCGACGGATCATAGATGGTCTGGATACCGGGCAGACCTATGCCTGCCTCAATATAAAAATTCTGTAAAAGGCTGAGTGAATCAAGCTCCATAAGATAGTTACGGTTTACGTTCATCCGTTCTCTGAAAACTCCGCCTGTAACCTTTACCCTATTTCTTTCTACTGCTGTCTTCATCCTTACCTCCTCACAGATTGATATTCTATATCTATTTAAGACTGCATTTTCAACTGCACGACTGCAAACAATAACTACTGCCTCAATTCCGGATACAGATCCTTCATAATTGAATAAAAGCTATTTAAAGCCTGATCATAGGACGCATAATCCGCAAAATAATCTCTCATCATCATGGAATAATGCATCCAGCAATCTGTATCAACAGATGCCGATCTCTGAGCCTTCAGTTTTTTGGCGCACTTAATATAATATGGCATGGGATCCTGACCACCCAGAACATTCGACTTATAACCCTCAGACGATATCTCTGCCATGGACTTCTGATTATTTACAAAATCACCGTTATTTTCTGCAATATTCTTCATCACCTTTTTGTCACAGGTCAGAGTCTTCATTATATTACCAACCAGAGTCGGATTGTCCGTTCCCTTTGCTGCACAGATAAAAGAACTGCCCCAAAAGAAATTCTGCGGTCCCTCTGTAACAGCCCAGCCACCATTATAAGCAACCGAGTTCGATTCTGACTCATACATACACCAGTCAACAAACCACTTTGGTCCGAAATAGCAGAACACATTACCGTAAAAACCTTCCGTCCACTGATCAAACCACATTCCACCGCTTGTGGTAGCACCTTTATCTATCAGCTTTTTTGAATCCTTCGCCCATTTTTCAACATTTTTATCGATCTTTATCTTGTTCTTTTTTACCCATGGGGCCTTTGTGTTGTTGAAATAAACGCGGAATGAATCCTCAGCCGTTGCGGTCATCATGTAACCTTTTTTTGCCATTTTAACGGCAGTCTCATTGTATTTATCCCAGGACGAAACATATTTCTGAACTTTCTTTGGATCATCAGTGCCCAGTACTTTCCTGGCTATCTCTCTGTTATATATCATGGTACCTGGGCAGCACTGCCATGTAAGAGCTTTCAGAACACCTTTGGAATCGGATCCAAGAGTTTTAGTATACTTGAACTGGTCTTTCATATCATTTTTCTTGATGCCAAGCTTATCCACAGGCAATACATAGTCTGTATCCAGATAATCCTGTGCATAGTCCGGCTCTATCAAAAACATATCTATCCTGTCATCCACAGATGCACCGGACTGACCTGCCAGTTTCATATCAAGATTGGTCCGATAATCATCGGTATACGTTGAAATAATGTTCCAGTTTACGGTAACATCTCCGATCCTTCCGGAATTGTAATCAACTGCTTCATATCCCGGATAGTTTTTTTCCACAACGTTCTTAAACTCCTCATTCCAGGAATAAATGTTCAGGACTGAACCTTCTTTGTCCTTCGCCTCAGCCTTTAACGCAGGACCGACTCCCGGAACGCCTGTGACGGTAATGGCACACGCCAGCAAAAATGACAGAACCTTCTTTTTCATGATGATCCTCCCTTGTAATGATTTGTGTATGTTGAAAAATCCGTATATTACAGCTCCTACAAGGACCTTGAAATATCAAGACATTTCATCATGGCCTCGAATACGGCGCTTCTCATGCCTTTTTCCTCCAGTACCCTGACAGCCTGGATGGTGGTGCCTGCGGGTGAGCACACGATATCCTTGAGCTCTCCCGGATGTTTTCCGGTCTCCAACACCATCTTTGCGCTGCCCAAAACCGCCTGTGCTGCAAACTTATACGCCTTGTCTCTGGCCATACCGCCTGCCACCGCCGCATCAGCCATCGCCTCTATGAACATGAAAACATAAGCCGGCGAGCTTCCGCTGACTGCAGTAACCACATCCATCAGATTTTCCGTGATGACCTCGGTCTTTCCGAAGGAATCACATATCTTTCTGACTGTAGCGAGATCCTCTTCCGTCACATTTTCATTGGGACACATGCCCATCATGCCCTCTCCCACCATTGCAGGGGTATTGGGCATGGTACGGATCACCTTCTTATCGGCACCGATACGGTCTGCCATGTATTTCAATGTTTTTCCGGGTGCAATGGTAACAACGGTCATATCAGATTTGATATAATCTTTTATTTCTCCTGTGACCGTATCATAAAACTGCGGCTTAACTGCGAGAAACAGAATGTCTGCCGCTTCTGCCACCTCTGTATTGACTGTTGTGGTCTGAATACCGAGTTTATCCTTTTTCTCATTCAGCTTGCTCTCATCGAGATCCGCAGCCATAATATCACTGCCCGATACGATACCGCTCTTTACTATGCCGTCCATCATGGCGCCTGCCATGTTACCGCAACCTATAAATCCCAGTTTCATAAATAATACCTGCTTTCCTTTATTTTTAAGCTTTTCTGCCTTCGTAACATCCTGTTACGTAACACTTGCGTAACAACTTAAGGTTACTTTTCGTTAATTTACGTTACCTTTTATAAGAACAGGCCGTCAAGATGCTCCGAGACAATGACTGCCCCATGAGAATCATCATGGATCGTATCAGACAGCCACTGCTTTGCATCTTTTAATTCGA
Source organism: Lachnospiraceae bacterium (assembly GCA_017540915.1). The sequence continues at coordinate 887 of JAFYAD010000289.1, read as the reverse complement.
CTAACGTCCGCATCGCGCGCGTGCCATCTCGTCTCGTATAGTTCGCCACATATCTCTTATCCGACTTCCGTTGCGTCAATCCTTTTCCGGGATATTTACCTTTTAAATCTTTACCCAACAGTTCTCCCTTCCCGAGATTCAAACACCCGTCAATATTACCACAGCAGGTAACAATTTTCAATATATTTCCAATTGTTACCTGCATGTAATTTCACCCGAAATCATATGTAACGGTGTTCCGCAGGCGGTTGATTCCAATTCCAAAATAAGCCGCCGTCTCATAATATGTAAGCAAATATCTGTCTTTAACTAGGCCATGTTGGAGATTGTCGGGTTCTCGATTCGATGAACCCTCTCTTTTGCCTCCTTGATCCAGTCAGCTAATTCCTTAAGGGCATTAAGGAGACGGCGTATGTTGTCATTGGTCTTTCTTGAGAAGATGGGATTTGATTTTTTGAGATCACGATTTGAAAATGGATATCTTCAATATGGAAATGGCAGAAATAAAGGACGGACTGATGGACCGGACGGACGAGAGGATAAAAACTCCGAAGAAGTTCTATGAAGACAGCAGCCTGTAAAAAAAACGATCAAAATAGACCTGTGGTATCCCACCGGCACCCCGGAGTAAAGTGAACGCAGGGTATGCATCCCAGTCAGACAGATCGTAATGTCTGACAAAATTCCCGTGTCTAATCAGACCGGAGTACATTATTCTGTCGGTATTACAGAATACTTTGCCTTTATTTTCCTGGTTAGCCATAACTAACATGATATAATAACACTCGTTTGCCATTCTGTCTATAATCTTCACATAAAAACGTAACTCCCCGCCTTTCCTACATGAAATGATATTACACTTTCACGTACTCCACTGCCTCAATTTT
>JAFYAD010000288.1 GCA_017540915.1 Lachnospiraceae bacterium | reverse complement strand
TATAGAGTATCTCACCTATCTGGTAAGATCCAAAGAGGAATTTGAATTGCCGGATATTGACCGGGTTGTGGAGGAGGCACACGGCAGCCTGGCAGGATAGGCGAAAAGTCTGGTTACGGGAGATAATATGAAGAATTTTTTCATCTTAACAAATTCATATAAAGATAAAGATCTTGCGCTCACAAACAGCATGAGAGATTACATAACCTCCAACGGTGCGGGTGTGGAGGTTTATGTCAGTAAAGGAGAGGAACTGAATATCGACTGTGTGGATGCGGATGTGATCCCGCAGGATACGGAGGTGATCTTTGTGCTGGGGGGAGACGGCACATTGATCAGGGCTGCAAGAGATACGGTTTCTCTGGGAATTCCTCTTGCAGGTGTCAATCTCGGAACGGTGGGATATCTGTGCGAGCTGGACAGGGAAAATGTTTTTGAAGCCATAGACAGGCTGATGAGGGATGAGTATCTGATTGAGGACAGGATGAGGCTTAGCGGCCGGATAGCGAGATCCGACGGCACAGTGGATTCCGGAAACGCACTCAATGATATAGTCATACACCGGAGCGGTACCCTGCAGCTCGTCAATCTGATATTGTATGTCAACGGCGAGTATCTGCATTCTTTTTCCGCAGACGGTGTGATAATATCGAGCCCTACCGGATCTACGGCGTACAATCTGTCCGCGGGAGGCCCCATCATAGATCCCAAGGCACGCATGATGGTGATAACGCCCATTTGCGCCCATGATTTCGCATCCAAGAGTATCGTCCTGGACTCGGATTCGAAGATCGAGATTGAGATCGGTTCACGCCGCAGGGAGGCTGATGAGAGGGTGAATGTGAGCTTTGACGGCGACAGGATAATCGAGCTGGGCATAGGTGAGCGCATCGAGATCCGTCAGGCTAAGGAGGATATCCATATATTAAAGCTTTCCGGCAAAAGCTTTCTGGAAATCCTGAGAAAAAAGCTGTAAGGTGAAAAAAAGCGAGTGAGGTGGATAGGAGGATAAATGTTAACTGATCTGCACGTAAAAAACCTGGCGCTCATTGACGAGAGCGAAGTTGAGCTTTCAGGAGGCCTTAATATCCTGACGGGTGAGACGGGAGCCGGTAAATCCATTATCATCGATTCGGTGAGTTTTGCATTGGGAGAGAAAGTTCCGAAGGGTTTCCTCAGGGAAGGCTCAGAGGAAGGCTTTGTGGAACTCAGGTTCAGCGGCATCTCTCCGGAGTTAAAGAGTTTTCTTGATTCAAAGGATATATTTCCGGAGTCGGATGAGATCGTGTTAAGCCGAAGGCTCCACGCCGGAAGGTCGGTGGCCAAGATAAACGGTGAGTCCGTTAATGCGGCGCTGTTAAAAGAGGTTGCAGGATATCTTATCGACATCCACGGTCAGCATGAGCACCAGTCTTTGCTGAATAAAAACAGACATCTGGATTTTCTGGATGATTACGCCGGAGAGAAGGCCTTATCACTCAGAGCAGATGTTGAAAAGGGCTTTTTACAGCTTCGCAAACTTAAGGAAAAGCTGTCCGCGGAGGACCGGGATGAGCGGGAAGTGGCGAGAGAAAGGGATCTTCTGGCCTATGAAGTGGGGGAGATCGAGGATGCTGCCATTATGCCCGGGGAAGACGAAAGTCTTGAGGAAGAGTATTCACGAATGAAAAATCACAGCCGTATTGCCGCATGCCTGTGTGAAGTGGCAGGTTTTATGAGTGACGACGGCGGTGCAAAGGATATGACAGGACGGGCCCTGAAGGAGATATCGCAGGTCAGTGATCTGGATAAAGAAATAGCATCAATGGAGAGCGAGCTCTATGACATAGAATCTCTGTGCGGGGATCTTTTGCGTCATATTAATAATTTCATGGATGAGTCGGAATATGACGGAGAGCGCTTCGACGAGGTGGAAACCCGCCTTGATCTCATCAACCGTCTTAAGAGCAAATTTGGAGGCAGCATTGACAGTATCAATATGCAGCTTTCCGATAAAAAGAACCGTCTTGAAGAGCTTGAAGATCACGACAGTTTTATTGCAGGGCTCCGCGCCGATATTTCAAAGTGTGAGGCGGATCTCGGTAAAAAGTGCGAAAAGCTCAGCAAAATCCGAAAAAAGACCGCATCCGAAATGGAGAAGAAACTTGTGGGAGAACTGTCGGAACTCAATTTTCTGGATGTGAGATTCGAGATAAGATTTGAGGAGACCGACGGTTTTACATCCAAGGGAACAGATGACATATGTTTTATGATCTCCACAAACCCCGGGGAACCTTTGAAAGAACTCTCGGCTGTCGCCAGCGGAGGAGAGCTGTCCCGCATAATGCTGGCCATAAAATCCCTGAAGGCAGATTCGGACGGCATAGGCACCATGATATTTGATGAGATAGATACGGGTATCAGCGGTGAGACGGCCAGACGCGTTGCCGTAAAGATGCATGAGATGGCCGGAGACCATCAGATCATCTGCATTACGCATCTTCCGCAGATAGCAGCCTGCGCCGACAATCACTATCTCATAGAAAAGACCTCTGATGATGAGAGCACGGTGTCCACCATCAGGCTTCTGGACCATGAGGGCAGTATCGCCGAGCTTGCCCGCATGATGGGCGGAGCTCAGATCAGTGATAAACTGCTTGAAAGCGCACGTGAAATGAAAGAGAATCTGTGATTTTGTGAAAAATATACATTTTTTTTGTGAAATTTAAAAATTATTGTGGCAATTTGTTTAAGAATGTGTTATTATCACATGAGTGCGTGATCAGAAGTAAAATTGATTTCTGATTTCGTCTACTTTAAGTTCTATTACAGGAGGGTTGTTTTACATATGATTTTAACTACTACAGATTCTGTTAAAAATTTTGAGATCGGCGAATATCTTGACATCGTATCTTCTATGGGCATGTATCTTGCAGGTTCCAAGATTACAGGCGGTTCTACCGTGAGCCAGGATGAGTTATATGAGACATGCTTTGAAAAGACCAAAGATAAGCTGGTTAAAAATGCCATAAAGCTTGGCGCCGATGCGATCGTAGGCATGACGGTCAATTATGTTTCAAAAGATGATACCAACGATATGGTAATATCCATAAACGGTACTGCGGTGAGATTCAAGAACACCAAGGAGTGGGAGAAGACCCGCCAGAGACAGGCACAGCAGGAAGGAACCCAGGTTGAGGAGGAGGAGGTTCAGCTCACCGAACAGGAAAAACAGGAGCAGAACTTCAGAAACGTCTGCGACCAGCTCACGGAGAAATACAATCTCGACGAGAAGGCTCACGCTGTATTGCTGGGATTCGAGGCATTCCAGCTGTTCAAGAAGGTTGGAGATGTGCATAAGAAGGTTCCGTCTATTGATGACAGACTTGAGGTTATGAGAATACTGAGAGACCTTGAGTCAAAGGGCATCATCAGAGAG
>JAFYAD010000287.1 GCA_017540915.1 Lachnospiraceae bacterium | reverse complement strand
GATCGAGTACAATCCGCAGGATGATGAGCATGACGCAGAGAAATCCGTTAATGCTTACAACAACCTTAAGGACTGGAACGTACAGGTTATCGCAGGTACAGTTACCACAACACCATGTATAGCAGTCAGCGCAGAGGCTAACAGCGACAGAGTGTTCATGCTGACACCTTCCGCTTCATCTCCGGATGTAATCAACGGAAAAGACAATGTTTTCCAGGTATGCTTCACAGATCCTAACCAGGGACTTGCAAGTGCACAGTACATCGTAGATAATAACATGGCTTCAAAGGTTGCTGTTATCTACAACAACTCTGATGCATATTCAACAGGTATCTACCAGACATTCGTATCAAAGGCTGCTGAGATCGGTCTTGAAGTTGTATCTACCACAACATTCACAGACGATACAGCCAATGATTTCTCTGTGCAGCTCAGTGATGCCAAGGACGCAGGTGCGGAGCTTGTTTTCCTGCCGATCTACTATCAGCCGGCATCCCTGATCCTTCAGCAGGCAGCCAACATGGGATATAACCCCACATTCTTCGGTGTGGATGGTATGGACGGTATCCTGACCATGGACGGATTTGATACAAGCCTTGCAGAGGGTGTTATCCTCCTCACTCCTTTCTCAGCAGATGCAGAGGATGAGCTCACAAAGAAATTTGTTGAGAAATACAACGCTGATTACGGCGAGACACCGAACCAGTTCGCAGCAGACGGCTATGATTGCCCGTACGCTATCTACAAGGCTCTTGAGTACTACGCTGACAAGAATGGTGATCTCGATGTGACAGGCAAGAGCGCAGAGGAAATCTGCGGCATCCTGATCCAGGTATTCACAGATCCCGCATTCTCATATGACGGCGTTACCGGCAGCAACATGGTATGGGCTGCAAGCGGTGAAGTAAATAAAGCTCCTAAGGCAGTTGTGATCAAAGACGGTGTATATGTAGGTCTTTAATCGATACTAACAGATCATACCCGGGCTGTGCCATTATGGTGCAGTCCGGATGTTTCATACTACGGTGAGGGTTTTTTATGTTAGCCAATTTGATAAACGGTATCAGTTTGGGAAGTGTATATGCGATCATCGCATTAGGCTATACCATGGTTTATGGTATTGCGAAGATGCTTAATTTTGCTCATGGCGATGTTATCATGGTGGGCGGTTATATTTCTTTCTGCTCCATCACATATCTGGGCTGGCCGCCTGCCCTGGCAGTGCTGGCATCAGTGGCGGTCTGCACGGTGCTGGGTATCGTGATAGAGGGACTCGCTTATAAGCCTCTTCGCAACGCTACAAGCCTTGCGGTTCTTATCACCGCTATAGGTGTTTCATATTTTCTGCAGAATGCTGCACTTTTGATCTGGACATCCAATACAAAGGTGTTCCCCAATATTTTCGCAAACCTGCCCGCTATACAGATGGGCGGAACACAGGTGGCTCCCGTCACAGTGATCACAGTGCTGGCGAATATAGTTATCATGGTGGCACTCACACTGTTCACATCCAGGACAAAGATGGGAAAGGCCATGAGAGCTGTCTCTGAGGACAAGGGCGCGGCTACACTGATGGGTATCAATGTCAATCGTACGATCTCCATGACATTTGCCATAGGATCGGGATTGGCCGCTATCGCGGGAGTACTGTTGTGTACAGCATATCCCACGCTGATGCCGACAACAGGAGCGATGCCCGGTATCAAAGCATTTACGGCGGCTGTGTTCGGAGGTATCGGATCCATCCCCGGAGCCATGCTGGGCGGTGTGCTGTTAGGTGTTATAGAGATTTTCGGAAAAGCTTATGTTTCAACCCAGCTTTCCGATGCCATAGTTTTTGCAGTGTTGATAATAGTCCTGCTGGTAAAACCTACAGGCCTGCTGGGACATCAGGTCAGAGAGAAAGTATAGGAGGAAACTATGGAATTCATCAGGAAGCTGAAAAAACATACAAAGGTATCCTTCTTAAATTACGGGATAGTGATAGCGTTTTATTTTGCGGTACAGATCATGGCTGTGACAGGGCATCTTTCCAACAGCCTGAAAGGACAGCTCATACCCATCGTGTCATATGTTATAGTGGCGCTGGCTCTCAACCTTGTGGTGGGAATATCCGGAGAGCTGAGCCTCGGGCATGCAGGTTTCATGTCTGTGGGCGCATTTTCGGGTGTTGTGGTGTCCATGTCGGTAGCTGACAGCATTCCCAATCCGGGGCTTCGGCTTGTTATAGCCATACTGGTGGGAGCTGCGCTTGCAGGTGTGGCCGGTGTCATAATAGGAATCCCCGTATTGAGATTAAACGGAGATTACCTCGCTATAGTAACCCTCGCCTTCGGAGAGATCATTAAAAACGTTATGAACTGTCTGTATGTGGGCGTTGACGGCAAGGGCATACATGTTTCTTTTAAGGATACAGCATCTTTGGGCATGGCCGCAGACGGAAAGATCCTGATCAACGGACCCATGGGAGCTACGGGCATCACAAAGCTCTCAACCTTTATGGCAGGTACCATACTGCTGGTGATAGTGCTGGTGATCACACAAAACCTCGTGAACAGCCGCACCGGACTTGCCATTATGGCCATCAGGGATAACCGTATTGCGGCGGAGGCCTCGGGTGTTCCGGTCACAAAACATAAGCTTATCGCATTTGTGACCTCGGCAGCGATAGCAGGTGCTGCAGGTGCTCTGTATGCGCTCAATTACTCCACCATCGCTCCCAAGAAATTCGATTTTAATACCTCGATTCTGATCCTGGTGTTCGTGGTACTGGGAGGTATCGGTAATATGACCGGTACTATCATCGCAGCAGCGTTGCTGACCATGCTGCCGGAACTTTTGAGAAAGTTTGCGGATTACCGTATGCTCATATATGCCATAGTGCTGATACTGGTGATGATAGCTACCAACAACGAAAAGATACGTTCTTTCATAAGGGGTATCGGAAAATCTGCGAAGAAGGAGGATGGAGCAAATGAGTAAAGAACAAAAAGACGCCGTCCTGACAACCTCGCATCTGGGTATAGATTTCGGCGGACTTACGGCCGTTGACGAATTTAACATCAGTATAGCGCCTACGGAGATCAAGGGACTCATAGGACCCAACGGCGCGGGTAAGACCACTATCTTTAACATGCTGACGGGCGTGTATCGCCCGAGCCGCGGTACCATCACCTTAAACGGCAAAGATACAAAGAACATGAGCCCCGTGCAGGTCAACCATGCGGGCATAGCCAGAACATTCCAGAATATCAGGCTTTTTGACAAGCTTACGGTGGAGGAGAACGTGAAGATCGGTCTCCATGAGAATGTAAAATACGGAATGTTTTCCGGGATCTTACGACTTCCGTCATATTGGAAAGAGGAAAAACGTTCACACGAACGTGCGCTTGAGCTTTTGGATATCTTCGGTATGGCCGATGAGGCAAATGTGCGTGCGGACAGCCTTCCATACGGGGCACAGAGAAGACTTGAGATTGTGAGAGCCCTTGCAACAGATCCGAAGTTATTGCTGCTGGATGAGCCGGCTGCAGGCATGAATCCTTCGGAGACCGAGGAGCTTATGAAGAACATACGCAAGATCCGTGATGATTTTAAGATAGCAGTAATGCTGATAGAGCATGACATGAATCTCGTAATGGGTATATGTGAGAATATCGTAGTGGTCAATTTCGGAAAGATTATAGCAGAGGGTACTCCGGAGATGATCCAGAATGACGCCCGCGTTATCGAGGCATATCTTGGCGGAAAGAAGGAGGAAGACTAATACATGGAGACTATGTTAAAGGTCGAAGACCTTCAGGTATATTACGGCAGTATACATGCCATAAAGGGTGTGTCTTTTGAGGTAAAAGAGGGCGAGATAGTGACACTGATCGGAGCCAACGGAGCAGGAAAGTCCACCACTTTGAATACTGTGGGTGGTCTTTTAAAAGCCCGCAGCGGAAAGATCAGTTTTGAGGGTAAGGATATCCACGGTGTCGGCGCGGATAAAGTCGTTTCAAGAGGTATGGCGCTGTGCCCGGAGGGGCGCAGGGTGTTCCAGCACATGACTGTTCTGGAGAACCTTGAGATGGGCGCTTTCACCCGCACTGCGGCAGAAGCCGCAG
>JAFYAD010000028.1 GCA_017540915.1 Lachnospiraceae bacterium | reverse complement strand
GGGTACCGCTTGCGGTAGATCACCTTGGGACGGTCTACAGAATTAAGCAAAAATATCGGTATTACATAAATCCATAAAAAAACACGCTTGCAAGTATATCACATGCTGTCAACTATTGCAAACAAAACGTTATGGTAATATCTAACAGAAATAAAAAACTCCCCCGCAGGGGAGTTTTGAAAATCTGTAAACATTGTTGTCAGGCTCTGCCGCCGCCACCGCTGTGGCTTCGTCCGGTATGGCCTCCTGTGTGGGAACCGGAGCTCTCTGTCTGCCTCTTGACACGGGTGACAGTGTTGTAGAGGAAGAACTCGTTTGACTGCTCAAGGTTCATGCTGCCCGGAACTACGTAGTCCGCAGCCGTATCCACAGCACTGACGCTCTTGAGCTGGCTCTTCAATGAGGAAACATAGATGAATGCCACTATGAATCCCAGACCAAGGCTTACAAGGATAGCAAAACCCCAGTTGAAGGGAGCCTTGTATGCTTTGCCGTTCTCGTACATTGTCAGCATCTCATCCGTCTGATCCAGGAACGTATCAAAAGCAGTATAATGATCATCCTGTCTCAGATACGGTGTGATCTGATCTCCGATGTGACTGATGGCATCGCTGTTGACAGCTTTTTCAGCAAAACCGTATCCGCTGATATACCAGTCTCTGGTGTAAATATTTCTGTAAAGAGCAACTACTGCCGTATCGCCATAGGCACCGCTTTTACCGTAACCGAGCTGATTAAGATAATCATCCAGCACATCATCCGGATTGCTGTTGCCTTCCGAATCGTAGGTAATATCTGCTTCATCTGTTATAATGATGATATCGCAGCCATGCGCGTCTCTGAGTGAATACGCTTTTTCCGCAATTGCATTCTGTTCGCTCTCGGTGAGCAATCCGGCCATATCGTAGAGAGGCCAGTAATCATCGTCTGCCATGACGGGGACCGCACACGACAGTACAAAAGCTACCGCCAGGAAAAGGGCGGACAGCTTAGAAACTAATTTTTTCATCTTTCCGCTCCTCCTTAGAATATTGCATAAAACAGTAACTGAACTAACAATGAGATACCTGCTACGATACCTGCGGTCGAGAACAGTATCTGATTGGCTTTGGCTTTATCCACCGGAAGATTACCCACGAATTTTCCGGTCTGTCCGTTCATGGCAAATGTGTATTTCTCTCCGTTCCACTTGGTATTCAAAAGCCACAGCGGATACATAACGTACTCAGCCTTACCGTCTTTGGTGATGATGCTGCCACCGTCAGGTGTAACCGTAGTGAAGCCCTTTACCGTAGACCTGAAAGCATCGGAAGATGCCTGTTTTACACGGTCATTGGCGCGCTTGATGCTCTCCTCCTCGCCCACGTCATATTTGTCTGCGAGATAACCTGCAAAATATGCTGTCTGGAAATCCACCGCCTCTTTGTAATCATAGGGCTCGAGGGACTCCATCATGTCATCCGCAAGCTTTGACGAACCGTCCACCGGCACATGCTCAAAAGCGATCTTTCCGCCTCTCATGACTGCGTAGTAGCTGGTCTCCGTGTAATTGTAGCTGGAATCACTCCAATGGCGGGTTTTTGTAGCCTTATAGCGCATATGAACGTCCGCCTTGCTGTCGAAAAGCCAGTAGGGAGCATAGATTCCCTTGATCTCCTCTATGTGATTCTGATCCTTAAATACTGAGGGCAAAAGCTTTTTGCCTGAAAGATGCTCAAGGTATTTAGCCTTGGCAGCCTTTTTGTCAAGCTTGAAGGGAATGATAAGCTTCGGCTTGAGCCCGCCTGCAACATTTCCTTTCATAACTATGGGATTGTCACAGAAAGGACATGCACTGGCTGCCGTGTTCTCGTCAGCCGTGATCTCTCCTCCGCAGGACTGACAAACATAAACGCGCAGTCCCTCCGTATCTCCTTCCTGCCACTCCTGCATGGAATCCGTATTCCATTCCATGTTCTCCTGAGCGTCGCCGGAAAGCTCTGCATCATATGCAGCCAGAGCCTCCATCTCGAACTCGGTATCGCAGTATGGACATTTCATCTTCTGCACCGAGCTGTTAAACTCTATGGCGCCGCCGCAGCAGGGACATTTGTATTCCTGAATACCTGCCATAATTACCTCCTTATGGTCTCGGTGAACCGCAGTTTGCACAGAACTTGCCGGAGTTCACAGTACCGCATGAGCATGTCCACTCAGCGTTCGGCTGTGGCTTGCCACAGTTAGAACAGAACTTGCCTGTATTGGTAGTACCGCACTCACATGTCCATGAACCTGCCGGTGCCGGCTGCGGTTTGCCGCAGTTAGAGCAGAACTTTCCGGTGTTGGTGGTACCGCACTCGCATGTCCAGCCGCCTGCTGCCGGAGCTGCCGGAGCTGCCGGCTGAGCCGCTGCCGCCTGAGCCTGCTGTTGCTGACCCATAGCGAAAAGATTCTGTGCGTTCATGCCGCCTGCCATATTGGCCATGTTCATGCCCATAAAACCTGCCATAGCGCCTGCAGAATTGCCTGCTGCTGTCTGCATAGCGGAAGCCTGTGCATTCACCAGTGTAGCTGCCGCCATATTCGGGTTTGTGAGAACTGCGTTTTTCTGAAGTTCTTTGATCATCTGAGCATCCTCGTCCGGAAGTGTTACCGAACCGAGTGCGATGCTGACAACCTTAAGACCTCTGGTAGCTCCCCACTTCTGAGAGAGTGCCTCATTCATGGCATCCTCAAGTTCTGTGTTGTGAGCTATGATCTGATTGGGACGAAGCTCCATGTCGGAAAGCTTTGCCAGAGCCGGCTGAAGAGCGCTTAAGAACTCTGTCTTGAGCTGCTTGTCGATCTCTTCCCTGTTGTATGACTGCTCTACATTACCGCAAACATTGGTGTAGAAGAGCAGCGGATCTGCGATCTTATATGAATATACTCCGGAGCAGCGGAGTGATACATCCACATCCAGTCCCAGCTTGGAATCAACAACTCTGAAAGGAACCGGATTCGGTGTACCGAATTTATTATCGATGAGTTCCTTGGTGTTGAAATAGTAAACTCTCTGGTCTTTGCCTGTGTCTCCACCCATGGCAAAACGCTTGCCAACGGTCTTGAATGTTGCCAGAATGCTCTCTCCCAGATTGCCTGAGAAGATGCTGGGCTCAGTAGAAGCATCATAGGTAAACTCGCCGGGTTCTGCGCAAACCTCCACGATCTTACCCTGCTCAACAATGATCATACACTGTCCGTCCGCAACTGCGATACCGGAACCGCTTGATATGATATTGTCATTGCCTTTTGTGTTGGATGAACGAGAAGATGTTCTCTTCTGTCCCTTTACTACCATAACGTCCTTGTCCAGTGCGTCACAGTAAAAAAACTCTTTCCACTGGTCTGCCAGTGTTCCCCCTACCGCACCGAGTGCTGCTTTGATCAATCCCATAATATTCTCCTTTCTGTACAGGACAGTATGTAATATTGTCGTCCGGAGCATCTTCCCAAAACGTTCGGTTACCTTTACATTCCCGGACAATTCGATCCGCTCCCGAACAACTATCAAATATTTTAGCAGATTAAAATATAAAATACAAACAACAATTTAAATATCATAAAATTTTTGGCCATCCGGTTCATCAACGAAAAACGGACCGCATCCACATGGATACGATCCGTCTGATATCTGTTGTATAAATCCTGCTGTAACGATCCTGCTGTAACGATCTTACTGTATTGATCTTACTGTTCTGATCCTGCTGTTTAGCCTACCGCAAGCTGTAATCTGAATCCTGCCTGCTCCTCCGGTGTGATCTTGCGGACAGTCGACTTGTCGTCCTTGCCATCCAGCCTGAACACGATCCGTTCTCTGAGTTTCTTAAGCTCTTCCTGCTTTTTCTCAGTGTCTGTGCCGTAAAGCTCGTCCTGATCTCTCTCTGCCTTTGTGGTGCCGTACTGTGCATCCAGCTGTTTCTTGGAATCCACCTCAAGCTTGTACTCGGCTCCGGCTCTGGCGCTGTTGATCATATCATAGGCATTCTCAGCGTCAATGCCCTCGGCAGCTTCCGCCTTCTGCTCAGCCTTTTCCTCTTCGAGTTTCTTGCGCTCGTAGCTCTCTATCTCGGACTTGTATTTGTCAATGTCACGCTTTTCTTTGAGCTCCTGCGCCTTTTTCTCCTTGTCATCGAGAGAGTTGTCCTGTGATATCTTATTAAGCTTTGTCTCGGCAAGCCGCTGCTCTACCTGAAGTCGTCTGGTATAACCGTCCGATATGCTGCTGATCGTCATAAGACCCCTCCTCTCTGTAAATTTTGTACAAAACAAAATACACTTACTTACTATATATCATATATTTTAGTTTTTGTAAATATGTTTTTTGTAACTGTTCAGAACCAAGGCAATTTGTATAAAAATGCTCGTTGAATGCTTGCATTCATAAGAGGATTTTTGTACAAATTTCTTTGGTGAGAACCAAACAGCTTGAAAATCTTTTGATTTTCGAGCTTGGTTCTGAACTGTTACTGTATTTTAAAAAAGACAAGCATCACATCTTGGGTCCGTCCGCCTGCCTGCGCACCGGTTTTATCATCTTATCGGTTTTACGGATAAGGTTCTCCACCACTTCCAGTCTGGCTTTTCCGCGGTTGGTAACGGGATCGAATATGAGCCCCTGTCTTTTCGAATGATAGATCTGTGCATTTTTACGCATAAGGTTGAGCTTTTCCTTTGGTACCCTGTAGCTGTCTTCTCCCTCTGTCTTAACAGCTGTATCAGTCACATCCTTCATTGATGCTGCCAGATCCTTCATGAAGCCTGACCTGTACTTTCCATTGCTCTTGTACAGGGTGGCAAGCTCGCTCTGCGTTTTCACCAGATAGTCGTAATCACTCTTGGAGATGATGTAATCACCCTCCCCGTTCAGCTCCTTTCTGCGTTCCTTGCCTGTGTTGGTGTTTACCATCAAGCGAACATCCTTACAATAGACATCATACAGTTTTTTCAGGCTTCCGCCATCGTTCAGCGCACGCAGGAAGTTCTCATCGGTCAAAAGCTCGTCTCTCAAGCGTTTGGCCGCATTGTTGAAATCCGCAAGGGTATATTTTCCGTCATCATCGGCTTTTAAAGCGGTTCGTTTATCCTTTTCCTCCTGATTTTTCCAGTCTGTACCCTTTCCGAAAAACATTCGTTTTGCTCCCGGGCTTATCAGATAATTCAGCGTCACAATGTCCGCTGCCTGTTTTATATCCTCCTGATATTTGAGATGCTTTTTATCTCTGGTCTTTGAGATGGTGCTTTCACACATGCTGCGCAGCTCGTCTATTGTATACTTTTCCTTTACATTGTTCTCGGGAGCGGTCACAAGAGGAGACCGGTCATTTATGATCTCATCGGTTCTTGCCTTCATGGAAGCGGCGAACTGATTCCAGTCGATCACAATGTTAGCTCCGTTATCACTGCTGTACTGCGCTCTCGCTATCTCATCCTTATTCAGCTTATCAACAAGGCGTTTTGTGAAAACATACAGATGCGGGTTGCCCTTCATCTCCCCGATCTCTCTTTCGACATCTGCATTTCGTGTCTCGAGCATCTCTTTGTTGGATATAATGTCAGGCTTCAGCTCATCACGTCTTGATGTCAGGACAATAAGCCCTGCAAGCTCTGCTGCCTTCTCCTCTATGCTGCCATCCTGCCCGCAGATGCGTTCTGTCATGTACCCCCTGTTATCTCTCTCCTGTTGCTGTCTTTCAACCAGATCAACAGCCGCAAATCTTTCGCGTTCTGCAATCTCCTGTGGGATATCTGCCTTTATTTTACCATTATCTTCATAAATCCGTATGCCATTCCCGTCAGGGACTTCATTCATGATCTCAAGTCCCCAGTTAAGAAGTCCCTCAGCACCTTCTTCTTCGGCAAGCTTCCTCATCACCTCCTGCTCTTTTTTCCTGTCTGTTTGCAGGATATCATACAGCTTGTCCGCATCCGTAGCAGTGTTTATCTCTTTATTAAATTCTATCTTCGCGATCTCTTTTGCGACGAAGTTCAAAAGCTTCGGATTATTGCTCACATATCCTATATCTGGCAGTCCCATAGTGTCAGCCTGTCCGTTCTGATATATATTTCTGAACCTCTGGACGTTATCCCCCAGCTTACGGTATGCCTCATATTTGGGCTTTATTGCCTGCCTTAACAGCCTGCCTGCATAGAATGCTCCTCCGGATCCCTTCAGGTAATCGTAGAGCTTTTCCTTTGCAAGCTTCTCAACCTCGTTCAGGCTGCCGGACTTATCCCTTTCATCAAGTCCCAATACGAATTTCAGGGCACTTTCATCCGATTTTCTGAGTTCATCCTTGAAATCCTCAAGCTTTTTTTCAGCCAGCTTTTCGTTCTGTTTGCGCCTCTGCTCGGCTTCCCTCCTGCGTTTTTCCTCCTCTCTTGCTTTTGCCTCCGCCTCTCTCTTTTGGAACTCCTCTTCTATAACGCCTGCCTTTTCCGCAAAGCTCATACGGAAATACTGGTAGGATATCTCGTTCATCAGGGTCTCGTTCTGCCTTACAAAATCAAAACCCGGATGATCCTTGTAAGCATTGTAGCACCTGATGAAATACTCAAAGGATCTGACACATCTGTCACCAAACTTCTTTTCGTCCTGAGAGGCATAGCGCATGATATCCTGTAAAACAGTCTTGGCGTTAACCTCGGCTGCCTGTTTATCTCCCTTCGCCTCAAGCCTCTTAAACTCCTTTGCGACGACATTTACGACACCCAGGATCGCCCGGTCGTACTTTCCTCTCCAGCTGTTTTTTATCGTCTGGTTTGCTCCCTCCTCATAATCGGACATCCATGCCGGTTCAGAGACCTTTTCCATGAAGCTTTTCGCCTTATCGTTTGCATATTTGCCATCGGCAGACACCAGGTTCTCCCTGTTTTGCGAAAACATGAGCTCGTGCTGCCCGTACATTCCCGCATAGTCGCCTGCTTCTATATATGTGCGCCCTGAGCTCTTTCTCCATAATGCCGACACTGCCTCTTTGGAGGAATTATGACATCTCTGCAGTCTGCACTCCAGCTTCAAACGGTTTCTCATGGCTATGCCCATAGTGATAAAGCTCTCAGCCACATTGTCATTCTCCTTGCTCAGAGTGCTCTTTGTTTTTGTGAGCAGAGCCTTATCATCCGTCGGAAGCGTCACCATCCTTTTCATGTTGGTATATGCGGCCGGATCCTCACCACAGAGACGCAGATAATTTCCCTGATCGACCTTTGCAAAATTAGTCAGGTTATCTGCGCAGAGTGACAAGATCGACGGATCATATTTTGAATAATCGCCTCCTGTAGCATTAAATGGCGCGTTGCCAAAGGTTTTACGGATGTCAAGGGACTCTATACGTCCCATAAGGACAACAGCCTCCCCTATTGCTTCCTCATCCTTGAACCAGGTATCTATTTTACCGACTCCGGGAATAATAACTCCACCGTCCCTGTAGCCCGCGATATGCTTTCCGTCTTCATCCGAGATTGGACCCAGCTTCTGTTTGATCTTTTCCTATTCCTTTTTGAATTCTTCAAACTCCTTTTCCTTGCCCATAGCCTTGTATAAAGGCTCTGCCGATTCCATCACAAACTTAAGCTGAAAAGCAGCTGAGGCGCCCTCCTCGTTCCAGATAAACCGCTTTCCGTCGAAAGCCGTATCTGACCCGTATCCCATGGCATCCTTTCCCATGCCGAGCCTGAACTCCTTCAGGCGGCCTAAGCTTCGCTCTCTTCTCTCGGCGCGCTTGATCTCAGACTCCATCTGCTTTTTGAAATGCCTTGCAAGCCGCACTTCGGACATTATCATCCTGTGCTGCACCGGCTCGCTGCTCAGCCCTCCGGCTTCAAAATCATCAGCCGGCTTCTTTATCACGTCCGCATTTTCTAACCTCGGTCTTTTGATATCCCTGTCTGTGTCGTCCACGGAGCGTCTCGGCTTTGAAACATAATCCACACCGTAAAGCATTTTCCCGTTCTCGATCAGAAGCTTCTCTTTTTCGATGCTCCTGTCCTCAGCCTTCCTGCGCAGGTTTTGGGCATTCAGCTTCTTCGGCAGTATGACCGTCTCGGCTGTTATTACACCATTTTTATTGGGAAGCCTTCGTTTTTCCTGCATCTCTATAGAGTCCTCGGCTCCTGCGTACCGTCCGACTCTCACACAGTCATTTTCCTGTGCTCCCTTATAACGGTCAACCGACTCCCTTATGGCCTCCGGCGGCAGTGTCAGTGAACCGTCCTCATTCATGCTGACATATTCCGAAGGCACACCGTGAATAGTCTTTCCGTCCTTTGCCAGATTGATATCAGAAAGCCACACCAGATTAATATAGTTGCCATTTGAAACAAGATTTCCTATTATGTCCGAAAGCTTACTCTCGTTCGTGTCAGATGCCGGATCGTCGTAAGAGATAACCGGACCCTCGGGTGTCGGTCTGATCCCGGTGATAGTGACATAATGACCACCGATATTAAGTGCTATTGGTGCTTTATCCACTGCGAGCGCATACCTTATCTGCTGCTCCGCCGTCATGACTGCACCTCTGATATAGGCTTTCATCGGGACACCGGCAAACTTTTTCTCACCCGGAACAAAGGCCTCTATGGTGCACACTCTCATCATTGAGTCCGGAGCAAAGGCCAACAGCGAATCTGCCATTTCCGGCACCTCACCGCCCAGACTGAAATTATTATATGCCTGATCAATGGTGCTTTTCTTGTTGGTGAAAATACTGCTCTGCAGCTTTTTTTTGCTGAAGTGTGGTCTGTAATTTCTGATATCGGTCTGATATACATTCTGAACTCCCGCACCTGACAGCATCATCTCCATCGACACGGAGAAACACCCGTTACGAGCGTTCTGACGCTCCTTTTTTCTGGCGTCAACAAGCTGTATTGATGCCTCGGGATCTATCTTATCACCGTCTTTTATGTCCTTTCCGTTCTGGGTCACCCTGAATCTGTTGGAGAATACAGGCTTTCCCTCAGCCCGTTTTTGTGCCTCTTCATTGATATCAGCCGCCTTGTACAGGGCATCAAGCCGCTTTATGAGCATACACTTTGCCTGCGTAGCCAGTGTGTTTCCGGATTTTTTCAGATAGTTCTCAACATCATCTATATCACCTGAATTCCGGATCTCCACAGGCAGCATTCCGTCCAGCTTTTCTCTGAGCTTATCGGCGTTCGCCTCCATGACATACTCCCAGTTTCTGGGATCTCTGTCCATCAGGTTGCAAAAGTAAGCAAATCGCTCCTTATCATCCTTGCAATCCGCAAACCTTGACTTCATATCCTTCTCACTGATACCGCTCTGCGCTCCCAACCATACAAAATCAGCTTCCGTGATCTCAACGATCATCTTCGGTCTTGGCATAGCATACTCCTCCTTGTTTAACTGTGAAATCATCCTGCGTTTATACTTTACACAATCTTACTACCTTTTTCATTAATGTATTGGCATGACTTCGTCATGATGATTCCTCCATACATTAATCCGTCATGACTGCCCTGCCCTTTTCCACATAAAAATATACTGTCTCCGGGAAATGACCGTTTGGCATGATATCAGTCTTTCCAAGCGAAACCTCGTTTGAACCCTTTCTGACATACAACTCTACCAGGAAAGGATCATGCCCTGTGTTTTTCTTCTCGCCCACCAGAACATGCATGGTATCAGGATCGAAATCACCGCCCAGTTCAAACACAACTTTATCAAGCTTTTTCGGTATTCCAACCTTACCATCCTTAAAACCGCCGCCTTTGCTCACCCTGACGGTTATCTTCTTTCCATCCAGAGTGTATGTTGCGGTTTTGCCGTCGTCAGACATTTTCCCATAGGTACCGAAATCAACGTAGATATAAGGCATTGCCTCCGGTGAAAGCTCTACGGAAAAATGCGGAAATTTATCTTTGGAAATATCGAATTTTCCTAACCCCTTAAGCTTTTCGCCGACAGGCTTAAGCTTTACCGTATTAGACCCCGAGCCCCGCAAAAAGACCTGCATATCTTCACTGTCAAAACTGTCATCCACTTTGAAACGGAGCTTTTTGAAGTCCTTCGGGGCAACCTTCAGAAGATACTGCCCACCGTTTGTATCAGAAGGCTTTTCAACCGAAAACTTTGCCTTCGGTATGACCTTTATCTTTACCGTCCTTTTAGGCACGCTGTCGCGAACCCTGATCTTAAAAACTCCTTTTTTGTATGACACAGCCTCATCAAAAGAAATCGCCACAAGCTCCTTAGGCTTTTCGTCCGAGACTTCACTGCCTTCCTCAGAATAGGGTATAACATCTGTGGCAGGATCATCATTGACCGGGTCATCCGTGATCCGGTCATTCGCAACCGGGTCATCCGCAACCGGGTCATCCGTAGCAGCTTGTACAGGACCCACGTATATGATCAGAGCAAAAGCGAGCATCATGAAGATGCCGAAATATCTTTTTATATCTGTGGAAATAACCTGCTTTTTTCTCTTCATTTATCTTATCCTCTCTGTATATTTTTCATATCCTATCCCAATCTTTTGCATTATACGTCCTCCTGAACAATATGCTTACCGATAAAATCAAACCACACAAAAGCTAATTTGATCATATCCATAACTGACCTTTTATGCCCTCTGTCATTAAATACAAACATGCCAAATAAATCATCACCAGTCCTGCAGTTCCTCTGTGACAGAGACAACTGTTTTTTGGCCGTCGGTCTTCTTAAACTTTACTGTGGCAAACATGTGCCATCCCTCATCAATGTATGACTCCACCTCTTTACGCATGACGTATTTGGGCACCTTTCGGCAGTCATAATCAACTCCGAGGGCAGCGTTCTCGGGCAGGATATAAAACTTTGTCTTATCGGTTATCGTCAGTTTCTTTGCTTTTCCCCTGGGTTTGTATCCGGTCTCCCAGTCCCATTTATAGTTGTAGACCTCCACGCTGTCATCCGACAGCTTTTCGATCATATACATTTTCGTCTTTGCCTCAATACAGTCCGCTGTAATCAATGTAAACATCACGGCAACAACAGCCAATACCGCAAAAGATACTTTTCTCCTGAAAAACATATATCTACCTCCTTTATCCTTCATAAAAAAAGCACTAACTGCATTTTATCATTAAAATACAGTTAGTGCCATAATAATATTTTATCTTAGCCCATCACGATCTGAACATCATGTGCAGCGCCGTCGTTAAATACCGGCAGGATGTTGCTGTCAACGGCATTTCCATCCACTGTGACACTCTTGATGCCCTTGCAGATGTGATCAGGATTTGAAATGCTGATGTTGTAGGTTGCATTTCTGAACTGTCTTGTAGCCTTCATGCCATCCCATGCAGCAGGTATTGACGGATCGATCTTAAGACCGTCAAAGTCTGCCTGAATACCTAAGATGTACTGTGATATTGCTACCATGTTCCATGCAGCCGTACCGGTGAGCCATGAGTTCTTGCCCTGACCGAAGTGGTTGCCCGGCTTGCCGATGTCGCTGCCTGCGTCCTTGCCACCGATCATCTGACCGTAAACATAAGGCTCTGTCTTATGAATGTCGGATGTCTCCTCGGTGAATGCGGGAGCGATCTTTGAGTAGTATTCAAACGCCTTGTCACCTCTGCCGGCATAAGCCTCTGCACAGATGATCCATGCGTTATTGTGTGTGAAGATACCTGCGTTCTCTTTG
>JAFYAD010000286.1 GCA_017540915.1 Lachnospiraceae bacterium | reverse complement strand
TTGACAAAAATCTGGAGACCTTAAAGGCTGTCATCGAATGCGCGGAGAAGGCAGCCAAGATCAGGAAGACTGAGGAGCGCGCCAAGACCAATCTTTTACAGAAACAGAAGTTCTCTTTCGATTCAAACGGAAAGCTTGCAAACTGTGAGTCCAGGGATGCAGAGAAATGTGAGATATTCATAGTGGAGGGAGATTCAGCCGGCGGTTCTGCCAAGATGGCGAGAAACCGTATGTATCAGGCTATCATGCCCATCCGCGGAAAAATACTGAATGTGGAGAAGGCATCCATAGATAAGATACTGGCCAACGCCGAGATCAAGACCATGATAAATGCTTTCGGATGCGGTTTTTCGGACGGCTACGGCAATGATTTTGACATCACGAAGCTCCGCTATGACAAGATCATCATCATGGCGGATGCCGATGTGGACGGTTCCCATATTGCAACGCTGTTGCTGACGCTCTTCTACAGATTTATGCCGGAACTCATATTCGAGGGACATGTGTACATCGCGATGCCGCCACTGTATAAAACTATGCCCTCCCGGGGTGAGGAAGAGTATCTTTATGATGATGCGGCTCTTGAAAAATACAGAAAGACTCATACAGGAAGCTTTACCCTGCAGCGTTATAAAGGTCTGGGCGAGATGGATGCGGAACAACTCTGGGAGACTACTCTGGATCCTGAGCGCAGGCTCCTGAAACGCGTTGAGATAGAAGACGGTCGCATGGCCAGCGATATCACAGCCATGCTGATGGGTAATGACGTTGCACCCCGTAAGGAGTTCATATACAGCCACGCCACGGAAGCCGAGCTTGATGTTTAGGCTTGGTGGTTGAACGCTATACAAACATACACTACATAGAGGTGAAATGATGCCAACAGAAGAAAGACTTATCAGAACCGAGTATTCTGATGTGATGCAAAAATCCTACATAGATTACGCCATGAGCGTTATAGTGAGCCGTGCGATCCCGGATGTCAGGGACGGCCTGAAGCCTGTTCAGCGCCGTACTCTGTACGATATGTACGAGCTCGGAATCCGCTATGACAAGCCCTACAGAAAGAGTGCCCGTATCGTGGGTGATACCATGGGTAAATATCATCCTCACGGCGATTCTTCCATATATGAATCTCTCGTGGTGATGGCGCAGGATTTCAAGAAGAGCCTGACTCTGGTGGACGGACACGGAAATTTCGGTTCCATCGAGGGCGACGGCGCTGCAGCCATGCGATACACCGAGGCGCGTCTTGAGAAGGTGACACAGGAGGCATTTCTGTCCGATCTGGATAAAAATGTTGTGGACTTTGTGCCCAACTTTGACGAGACCGAGAAAGAGCCGGCGGTTCTGCCGGTTAAGATACCCAATATTCTGGTGAACGGTTCCGAGGGTATCGCGGTAGGTATGGTGACATCCATTCCGCCCCACAATCTTTCGGAAGTTATAGACGGTGTTAAAGCCTACATGAAAAATCCCGACATCAACACCGCCCAGATGATGGAGTACATTAAGGGACCTGACTTCCCCACAGGCGGCATCGTCACCAATATGGATGAGCTCAAAGCCATATATTCCACGGGAGTCGGCAAGATAAAGATCAGAGGCCGGGCAGTCATCGAAAAGCAGAAAAACGGCAAAGAGTGCATTGTGGTCACCGAGATCCCCTACACCATGATAGGCGCAAACATCGGAAAGTTCCTGAATGATGTTTACCATCTTGTGGAGACCAGGGTCACAAACGACATTACCGATATTTCAAACCAGTCTTCAAAAGACGGTATCCGTATAGTTATAGAACTGAGAAAAGGAGCGGATGCGGAGAACATCCTGAACCTTCTGTATAAAAAGACAAAGCTGGAGGACACCTTCGGTGTGAACATGCTGTCTGTCGTGAACGGACGTCCGGAGACCATGGGAGTTGTGCCCATGATCCGCCACCATGTTGAATTCCAGTACGAGATCAATACCAGAAAATACAAGACGCTTCTGGCCAAGGAGCTGGAGAAAAAGGAAGTTCAGGAAGGCCTGATAGCCGCTTGCGACTGTATAGACCTCATCATCGAGATACTCAGAGGCTCAAAGAACATAAAGGATGCCAAGGCCTGCCTTATGTCCGGGGATGTGTCCAACATAACATTCAAAAACCCGGGTTCTAAGGAGGATGCCGAAAAGCTCCGTTTCACCGAGCGCCAGGCCACTGCCATACTGGAGATGAGACTCTATAAGCTCATCGGTCTCGAAATCGATGCCCTCAATAAAGAGCATGAGGAAACCCTGTCAAAGATCGCCAATTATGAGGATATCCTGAATAATCGCGGTTCCATGGCGAAGGTCATCCTAAAGGAGCTTGAACAGTATAAAAAAGAATACGGCCATGAGCGCCGCACGGAGATAGCGCAGGTTGAGGAAGCGGTATATGTGGAAAAGCCGGTTGAGGAAGTGGATGTCTATGTTTTGATGGACCGTTTCGGATACGTGAAGACCATAGACGAGTCGACCTACGAGCGCAATAAAGAGGCGGCCGATTCCGAAAACAGATATGTGATAAAGGTTAAAAACACGGAGCGAATCGGAATGTTTACCACCAACGGAACATTCCACATTATAAAGGTTTCGGATATACCACAGGGTAAATTCAGAGACAAGGGCAAGCCTGTGGACAATATTTCAAAATATGATTCTTCGGTGGAGTCCTTTGTGTATGTGGCTGCAGCGCCGGATATTTTCGCATCAAAGCTGATGTTCGTGTCCTCTGACGGAATGGCAAAGCTGGTGAACGGAGCCGAGTTTGATGTGAAGACCAGAGCCAGCAAGGCGACAAAGCTCACCGACGGAAAGACTCTGGCCGCAGTATTCCCCGTAGAGGGTGTCGAAACCATAGTATTTAAGACAAAAGACAATATGTTCCTGCGAATAGAGGCTTCCGAGATACCCGAGAAGGGCAAGGTAGCCATAGGTGTGAAGGGCATAAATCTGTCCTCAAAGGATCAGGTGACCGATGTTTTCGCACTGAAAGCGGATGATCAGGATCTGACCGCCGAGGGAAAAGACGGGCAGGTGGATCTCAGGCGGCTTCGTATATTAAAACGCGCCAGCAAGGGCGTCAAAAGGTAAGAGATGAGTGATAAGGCAAAAAATATTCTGAAGGTTTTCGTGCCGGTAATCGTGTATTTTGCGGTGGCGGAGTCTGTGGCTGTCATACTGTTCAATTTAAGAGAACACGGAATAGTAAGGCTCGACGGCACTTTATCACAACTCATACAGACACTGCTTGCCCTGCCTGTTGTGTTCTTTATCTTTTACAGGCAGGAAAAGAGGCGGTACAGAACGTGGCACGAAAGCCAGTGGGCAGGGGATTACCCGGGTAGAATAAGGCTTTCGGATCTGCTCTTGTCTGTGGTGTTGATGATCACAGGCGCATATGCGCTCAATAACTTTGCGGAGCTTATCAATATCACAAGCTATTCCGGAGGTTACGGAGAGGTTGAGGCATCCTTTTACTCAGGGGGGATAATGGCTGAAATCGCGGCATTTGCGGTGCTGTCCCCGGT
>JAFYAD010000285.1 GCA_017540915.1 Lachnospiraceae bacterium | reverse complement strand
TATATCACGGACGGCAGAAAAATCCCCGGGGGCGGGGGAGAGCAGGGAGAAGTGGCTCATGCCTGGAACAGTGAATATGACGGTGAAGCGGCAGAAAGGCATGGAGAGGATGCCATAAACAGCAGATTCCTTAGTTACAGAGAGGTGAGAGCACTGTCAGGGACGGCAGTCAATACGGCAGCAGGGACGGAGAATATTTCTGCAGGGACAGCAGAAAATGCTGCCGGTGATACGGCAGATAATACCACAGCAGGGACGGTGAATGTCACCGCTGAGGTGTGCGCAGGCGCGCATATAATCCACTTTCTGGCGAACACAAAGCCCTGGTCCGGGGATCGCAGGGAATCGCAGGTTTACAGTATCTTTGACAGGGTGTATTTTGAGGCGAGGAAACGAGCGGGGCTGGAGCCGGATCTTCCCGCTGTCTTAAGAGAGTATCTTTCCGCAAATTATACCTATGTATATCTTGACGGCATGCTGAAGGCCTCTGTTTTGCCGGAGGCTGACACGCTGATCCTGGGATCCTCTTACGGACTGACGGATATTGATATGAGTGTTTTGCCGACAGCGGTAAATCTCTCAGTCACATCTGCCGATCTTTCGGCTCAGCTTGGAATACTGAGAGAGGCGGTGGAGCACCGGAGAGCGCGTTTTGACAGGCTGGTGCTGCTGCTCGGAGAGTACGCTCTGTATGACGATATGAGTAAAAGCCGCATGGGACAGGAGATACAGAGGTCTGTTTACGGAGCAGTATACGGTGAGTGGGATCCCTGGAGCAATGTGGCGGTTAATTCCGGGTTGTGCATAGCGGATCGTATGAAGGCGGAGGCAGCAGCAAAAGAGCTCATATACAGTAAAGGCAATTTTTTCAACGAGCTGTACACCAGAGAGGATAACTGTGAGGAAAAATACAGAGGTCTTGTGTGGGCGGAGGCATCTGAGGATGAAAGAGCCCGGTTTGCCGGTATCAGGACAGCGGACCACAACAGGTTGTACAAGCCGCAGAGTGATACTCCGTTGAAAAACAGGTCGTGTCTGGAACAGATCTTTTCCGTTGCAGAAGAGCATGACATGGCTGTATTTGTGGTGTTTCCGCCGTTTTCACCGGAGTATGAGGAGCGTATAGAGCCTGCCATGAAAGCCGAAATGAACGCTTTTTTGAACGAGACACCGCATATGGTAAATCTGCTGGATTTCCGCGAGCTGGTGGAGGACGGCAACTTCACGCCGGAGGATTTTTTCGACATGGATCATCTGTCGGCAGCAGGGGCAGTGAAGTTCTCGGAGATTCTGAGAGGGATTATATATGAGTGAATATGATAAGAGCGGATGTGTTGTGAAAGTATGGGGTTATAGAGAAGGTTTTAAGGTTCTTGAAATAAGATAAGGGAGGTTTCTATGACATTAGATTGGAAAGAGTACGAGAGTACAGCGAGACAGGCAGTAGCGGAAGGTCTGGTCCTGTTGAAAAACGAGAACAGCGCACTTCCGGTTGAAAAGGGAGCAAAGGTGGCTCTCTTTGGACGCATGCAGGCACATTATTACAAGAGTGGCACGGGCAGCGGCGGAATGGTGAATGTTCCCAAGGTGTGGGGAATACTGGACGCATTGAAACTTGAGGACATTACCCTCAATGAGGCGCTGTTGCAGGAGTACGAGAAATTCGAAGAAGCAAATCCCGTGGCGTCGGATAACGGCTTCGGAAACGGTTCCTGGTCTCAGGAGGAGATGCCGGTATCGGATGAGCTGGTGGCAAAGGCAGCGTCTGACAGCGATATCGCCATAGCCATAATAGCCCGCACCGCAGGCGAGGAGCAGGACAATGTGGACAAGCCCGGCGCTTACAGGCTCAGCGACACGGAGGCGGATATGCTGCGAAAAGTCCGTTCTGCTTTCGGCCGTATGATCGTGGTGTTAAATGTCGGCGCCGTCATGGATATGAATGTCATCGACGAGCTTGCTCCGGATGCGATACTCTATGCCTGGCAGGGCGGAGAAGTCGGAGGCCTGGGAACTGCAGATGTTATCATGGGACGCACATCGCCCTGCGGTCACCTTGCGGACAGCATTGTAAAAGATATTGCGAAGGCATCGGCAGCAGGCGGCTTCGGTGACCTTGACCGAAACTTCTATATAGAGGATGTGTACGTGGGATACCGCTATTACAGGACCTTTGACAGGGATGCGGTGGCTTATCCCTTTGGATACGGACTGACATTTACCACGTTCGGGATCACTGATCCTGCACTGACAGTCAACGGATCTCTGACCAAAGACGCGGCAAAGGATGCGACATTTATTCTTTCTGCTACAGTAAAAAATACAGGCGATTTCAAAGCCAAAGAGGTTGTGCAGGTTTATGTCAGCACACCTCAGGGAAGTCTGGGACAGCCTGTATTGAAACTCGCCGGATTTGCGAAAACAGAGGCTTTGGCACCCGGTGAGTCAGAGAGTGTTTCGATCGATATCAATGCTTACACAATAGCTTCCTACGATGACAGCGGTGTCACCGGATTTAAGAATGCTTATGTTATGGAAGCCGGAAAATATAAATTCTATGTGGGTGAAAACTCCGAAGATGTAACACCGGCGGGAGAGTTTGAGATCCCGGAAACTGCGGTGATCGAACAGCTTTCGGCACAGATGGTTCCTGCTTCCGGCTTTGACCGTGTCCGCCCGAAGGCAGTCAAAGCTACAGATAAAGCCGGATTACCTGAATATGAAAAGAGCACAGAGGCTGTACCGATCGCTCCGCTTAAAGACGCTGAGGAAGCAAAGGCAGACAGACCGGAGTGCAAGCCTTACACCGGTGACCGGGGCATAAAGCTTAGCGATGTCAGAAGCGGAAAAGCCGATATGGAGGACTTCCTGGCACAGTTATCAGAAGAGGATCTCTCAGCCATAATCAGGGGTGAAGGTATGGGAAGCCCCAAGGTTACGGTGGGTACGGCGGCTGCATTTGGAGGCGTGAGCCCGGCGTTAAAGAATTTCGGTATACCATGCGGATGCTGTTCCGACGGACCCAGTGGAATGCGTCTTGACAGCGGTGCCAGAGCATTTTCTTTACCTAACGGTACACTGTTGGCTTGTACATGGAACACTGAGTTAAATGAAAAACTCTATGCATATCTCGGTCAGGAGATGAGCTACAACGGCGTTGATTTCCTGTTGGGACCGGGTATGAATATCCACAGACACCCGTTAAACGGCAGGAACTTTGAATATTTCAGTGAGGATCCACTGCTCACGGGCCGCATGGCTGCAGCACAGCTTAGGGGTATGCACAAGAGCGGTGTTTCCGGAACCTTAAAGCATTTCTGCGGCAACAACCAGGAGACACACCGCCATACCGAAGAAAATGTGATCTCGGAGAGAGCTCTCAGGGAGATCTATCTCAAGGGCTTTGAGATCGCTGTCAGAGAGGGAGCGGCAGATTCCATCATGTCGACCTACGGTCCGGTCAACGGTATCTGGACCAGCTGCCGTCATGATCTGCTGACCAATATTTTGCGGCATGAGTGGGGATTCAAGGGACTTGTCATGACCGATTGGTGGACAAATCTCGGAGACGTGGGAAAACCGGTCGCAAAGAATACGTTTTCGAGGATCGTGCTGTCACAGAATGATTTTTACGCAGTGTGTCCCGATGCGTCGGTAAACTCAGTGAATGACGATACACTGACGGCGCTTGAATCCGGGGTTATCACCAGAGGACAGCTCATACGTTCGGCGCGCAATATCTGTAATGTCCTCATGACCACCAATGCCATGAGAAAACTGGTGGGTGAGAAGCCGGAGGTTGAGATCATAAACCGTCCCGAGGCTGAGGAAATGACAGATCCCTTTGAAGTACAGTACTATAAGATCGAGGATGGTACGGTCATAGATCTGAGTGGCGTGGATACGAAGCCGGGCACAACTTTTGCCCTGGGATTTGACATAGAAAAACGAGGATGCTATTATATTGAACTGGTTGGCGGCTCAGATCTGTCAGAGTTTGCCCAGATTCCGGTGGCTGTGTTCTATCAGAGTGTTCCCGGTGGTACATTTACTTTCAGGGGAACCAACGGCGGATGGATGACGGTGGAGAGAAAGATCGCCATGGCAGCCAGGTACGGAGTTATGAAGCTAAAGTTTATGGGTAACAGACTGAAGCTTAAAGAGATGCGGTTTGTCTACGAAAAAGAGGTCAACGCAGACAAGATCTGGACGGATTATCAGGATTACATAATCGGATGATCGGTGTGTCTGTAGATCCTTTGCGTGACAGGGAAGGTTGCTTCTCCACAGTAGCAGAGGCGGTGGATGAATATTTACGAAACAGAGAGGTAAGAGAGGTAAGATGGAAGAAAACAATCAGAGCATGACGGATGAGGTTGTGCAGACAACATCAGAGCCGGAGTCAGAAGTGGTTATCCCGATGACGGAAACGGCAGATCAGGGTGTGGTTCCTCCGGAGGGAGTGACGCCGGTCAGCACCGCAAAGCCTAAGAAAAAGAGGAAGTTCGCTGAAAACTGGCTTGTATTATGTGTTATTGCCTACTGTTTTATCCTGGTGGGCCAGATACTGGGATCGATGTTTGTCAATGTCCCCATCGGCATTGTAGCAGGAGTCAGGGCAGCTTCTCTTGGGATGACTGATCCGGTTGAGGTTGCTTCCAATATCAGTGACTTTATTCCGGATTGGATCTATACCGGGGCAATGTACTTTATGTTCATCGGTATATGGGTATTTATGCTGCTGATGATGCTGATACCTGCATATAAGCCGGTATATAAGGCTATAGGCAGAAAGACCAAGGGTAATAACATACTGAATTTTATCATCGGTCTTCTGATCGGTTTCGGAATGAACGGCATCTGCATACTGGCGGCATATCTGAATGAGGATATCAAGCTTTACTTTGATTCCTTCAGACCGGTACAACTGGTGATAGTCCTCATAGCGGTGTTCGTACAGTCATCCGCTGAGGAGCTTGTGACCAGAGGATTCCTGTATCAGATGCTCATCAAAACCTACAAGCCCTGGATTGCTATTGTGGTGAACTCACTGCTCTTTGGCGCACTTCATCTCATGAATCCGGGCGTGAGCGTTTTGGCTATAGTAGATATCGTAGTGACCGGTATACTGTTTTCACTCATGGTGTACTACATGGATTCCATCTGGGCAGCCATGGCAGCGCACACAGCATGGAATTTCTGCCAGAACATCATATTCGGTCTGTTGAACAGCGGACAGGCAATGCCTTTCTCCATCTTCAAGATGGATGCGGGATCAGCCCGCAACAGCTTTGCATATAATGTGGACTTCGGTGTTGAGGGTACACCCCTTGCAGTCGGAATCCAGATCGTGGTAGCGATAATCATCTTTGTATGGGGATACACCAAAAAGAAAAAGCCAACCAACATCTGGGCTGACGAGCAGAATGCAGTTCCCGCAGAGCAGGTCGCTGCAGCTGAATAAAGCAAGTAAAAAAACAGATTATTACATTCAGACACAAAATAAAAATCCGAAGGACAACATGGTTTCTTCGGATTTTGTTTTACCTGAAGCAAAACGAGCCGACTCAATCGACACTGCTGTACAAAGTGGAGAAACCGTTTGCCGCCAGTATATCATTGACATCGGCAATCTCGTACAGGTTTGAGCACAGTGCATTTATGAGACACGCATCGCGTTTGTCCCTGGCATAGAGGGGAGACATACCGTAGAGTTTTAAGGCACAGTCGGTTTCATCCTTTGTGAAATGACCCGCAAAGCACAGCTTGATGATGACATCGCGCCGGCGGGTTCTCTTTTCCGTTGATATAAGGCTGTAGCCGTATTTTTCGGAGATGTCGGCTGCTATGAAAATGTCCTTCTGATGACGTTTATGGAGAGCGAAGGTGCTGCGCATGTACTCGGAAAAATAGTCATCCCGTTCGATCATCTTAGACGAGTATTTTTCCATTACATGACTTATCTTTTGGGGTTCCGTGCTCTTTAAGATGCCCTCCAGAAATTCCGTTGTCTTTTTCTCCTCGATCATAAGTGCCTCCGAATGTTGCTGTTAACAGCAGCTGCCGTGTGGCATGCGTACTGTCGGCGGGGTTTTGCAGACAGTGTGTTATGCGGTATTGTCTGACAGGAAACCTTTAAAATGTTCGCCATCAGATATAGTACTATAAATGTATTTTTTTAGATACCCCCATTTAAGGGGTAAAAAATATCCTAAAGCCCCTGTTATGGGAGACAGCATTCCGGGCAGTGGAGTATCGCACAGGCAGGGGTGAATCACCGGACGGCAGAGCAGGCAATTGACCTGGGAAAGTTACTGCTATGGGAGACAGCATCCCTGAAAAGGATCATCGGAAAGGGTTCATAAACAGGATCAAAAAGTATGCCGGATAAAAGAGAATATATAGTCAAAAAACTGAATACATACAATATTGATGTTTACAGGTGTCTTATGGATAATCCAATCGCCAATATGCCGCGGATCTACGATTTGTCCGAGGAGAACGGGATCCTGACTGTCACAGAGGAATATATTGACGGCGTTACCCTAAAGGAACTGATGGACAAAAAGGGCACGTTTCATGAGGGAACAGTCAAAAAGATACTGTATGATCTGTGCACGATCTTAAGCGATCTTCATGAACTGGCAAAACCGAAGATAATACATCGGGATATCAAGCCGTCGAACATCATGATCACAAGAGACCGGGTGGTGAAACTGCTGGATATAAACGCCTCGAAGTTTGTAAATGTCACAAAGAGCAGTGATACGGTCAAGATGGGAACGCCGGGCTTCGCTGCGCCGGAACAGTATGGTTTTGGAGTTTCGACGGTACAGACCGATATATATGCACTGGGTGTTTTGGGAAATTACATGCTGACAGGTGAGGTGAGCGGCAGACATTATATTTCCTGTTCTCTGTCTCCGGTCATCCGAAGGTGTTTGATGTTGGATCCGAAGGAACGTTTTCCTTCGGCTGTTGCCATGAAGCTTGCCATCAGGAATACGGTGAAGGGCGATTATTATCAGAAGATTTCTGTGCCCGGACATGTACAGGCGGCAGGAAACAACCGGGAAAAAGATCAGGAGTCCTCATTTTACGACGAGTATTATTGCAGAAACTGCGGAGCGATACTGAACGAACAGAATGGTTTTGATCCCAGAGATCCCGCATGGAAATGCCGTAGGTGCGGCAACATCTGCAGCTGCATAGAACCGGAGAACGGCATGTTCTGGTTTTGCGACAAATGTAAAACCCTGCTGAACATTCAACAGGGCTTCACCACCTCGAAGAAACGCTGGCGATGCGCCGAGTGCGGGCATGTTAGTCCGGTGAGGTAATGT
>JAFYAD010000284.1 GCA_017540915.1 Lachnospiraceae bacterium | reverse complement strand
CAAGGATTTGCCTACAGCTTCCTTCAGATTCCACCTCACGATAGACACCCTTGCTGTTCAGCTATGTACTTCGTCGTTGCCTACGCGTACTCGGGACTTTCACCCGTTAGAGCGCGCCCATGGCGCGCAAACTAAAAAAAGCAGGGCTTCCTTGTCCCTGCTTTTTCTTTACAGCTCATGTTCATCAACCCTGACGGCATTCACCATCAATCTCCTGCCTGTTGCAGAACAGGTCACCAACGATATGATGTGGGAATCCTCATTGAAGGTCAGCCCCGGTATTTTGTTGTTTCTCCAGGCCAAAGTTTTGCATTTTTCCAGAAACTTCTGCCCCGCCAGCTTTTTCACCTCTTCTTCATCCAAAATGATCTCCTCGTTTTTTTTGTCTTCAGAGCCTTTTTTCTTTTTGGATTTCTTATCATCGATTTCTTTGGTATCGGTTTCCCTGGCATCTGCTTCTTCCAATGCTTTTGTCATAAGCTCCTGCCTTGCATCCTCCTCAAAATCGCAGGCGACCATATCCACATCTGTGGCATCTATATCAAAGTAAGAAAAAACCTGATATCTGTAAATCTTGTCATCATAAAATATCTGAAAATACTGGTTGTCATCATAGTATCCGTCTTTTTTGTAGAACCTGAGGTAACCGAACATCGAATAATTTCGCATATTATGGCCGTAAATCACGACTCTTTCATCGTCAAAGGATTCCGTGTTGCGATAATCCATGAATATGGCTCCCGCCTTTGATTCATTGCCGTACAGCGTGTGCTCCAGGTAATATTCATTGTCCTCCCCCCTCACCACGGGATAACTTATCTCGCCTTTCTCAAAGAAGATCCAGCCCTGAGCATTTTTATAAGAGTACTTAAGCCTTTGAACATCCACTCGCAGCATATCGTACCATTCGGTGGTCTTTGACTTCTTTAACATTGTTTTGGATATGTTTCCACCAAAATAGTCCGTATCTTCGGAAAAGGTCTTCTCCTCCTCTTCTATGAGCTCCTCAATATCATCTTCGGATTTTATATCACCTTCATATGCCTCGTCATCCTCTTCCGTCGCTTCGGAAGTCACCGGTTTCTGGGTATATTCCCTGGCTATGGAATCATATTCTGCATTGGCATTTTCATAATCTTTGTAGAAAAAATAAAAATATACTCCCGCTGCGATCAGTATCAGTATTCCGGCAACCAGCATCAGATCATAGATTATTTTTTTATTTTTCATGGCATTACCTGCCCTTCACTTATTTTTGAAGCAAACATGAAGAAATATTCGCCGAAAAGATCACCGTACACGCCTGTGACATCATCTTTTACCGCGCAGTCCTCTTTTACCGAATACAGAGGTACAAAGCCAAAATAATACTGAGTAAACATAGAGGCCTCACACATGCGTAAAACCTCATCCCGCGAAGATCCCGCCGGCAGATCGCCTGCATATCTCAGATAGTATTCCGGCTCATACCCGTAGAAATTACCGTAATTATAATATCCATCCGTATCAAAGATATCCAGATATGAGGAAGCATCATCATATTCTGCGGACCAGTTAAATCTGGCAATATCGAAATCATGTTTTGACAATGCTCTTACATAATCTTCATCGCTCATGCCTACGAGCTCAATGCTCAGGCCTAAAGTCTCTTCCAGCTGATCTTTGATATTCGATGCGACGAGCATGTTGATATAATTGATATTATACACATATCGCAGTGTTGCAGACTCTTTGAAATTACCCTCAGACACAGATTTTTCCTTTAGTTTCTGAGCCAGAGCAAGCTTGTCTTCGTACCCGGTTGTCGCCGCGTCTTCAAAACCGAACACCTCTGTAAAACCACCGTCCATGGGAGGGATTTCATAGCCATTCTCAAAACTCTTTTTAGAATGATCTGATATACCCGGCGGCACCAGCGACCATAAAGGTACAGCGTGTCCCTCGAAAACATCACCTGCCAGTTTTTCTCTGTCAAGACATAAACATATTGCAGCCCTGATCCTCCAGTCTCTGACATTCGACAGGTTGAATATCAGGAAATTGCTGTCAGCTGTGTCCTGTAAAACATATTCGTCGGATGCGATGATCTCTTCTTTGTGCCCTCCGGAAATATCTGTTATCAAATCATATTCACCACGGGCATATTTATAGGTTGCATCTACTTTGTCATCAAATCCAAAAAAAACCGAATCGCAGCTGATGTTGGAAGCGTTATAGTATCTTTCAGCCGACTTCATCATAATACCGGTATCTGAGATTTCTTCAATACTGAATGCTCCGTTTGTAACTATGTTTTTACTGTCTGTCCGATCACCATTTCCAAAAATGACAGTCCTGAAGCTTTCTCTCACAGGACACAGGCAGGCTGCAGCACACATGCGCAGGAAATAAGGACATTTCCTTTCGAGTTCAATTTCCAGCGTTTTTGAATCCAAAGCTTTTATTCCCAGTTTTTCCGGTTCCCGGTTTCCTTTATGTATTGCAGAGGCATTTGTCACAATACCGTTCAGATATGTACTGTAATAACCATCATTATCCGGAGATACAAGTCTCCTCCATGAATAAACAAAATCATCTGCCGTAACCGCCTTGCCGTCAGTCCAGAATATGTCATCCCTGAGATAAAAGGTATATTTCAACCCGTCTTCACTGACCTCATAATCTTTTGCCTGTCCAAATACAACCTTCGTCCCACGGATTTTATCTTTATCTTTTAATGCAGTATATTTCATAAGCCCTTCAAATGAATGCAGAACATATGAACAATCTGCGGACGTTGACACACGGGCGGGATCAAAGCAATCCGGTATTCCCCCAAGGCTGACACGTATCTCTGTTTTTAATGCTTTCGGATTTTCACCCTCCTGTTCTTCTGCCTCAGACTCATGTTCGTCAAAACTCTCTGCTTCACCGGGGCCGATGTCAAGTTTTATATTCAAATCATCATGTGCAGCTTCTTCGGGCATATTGTCATAATCATAGGCGATATCCTGATCGGAAACCACATCTTCGGATCTGTTTTTTTTGCTGTTATATGCCACAAAAAAACATGCCAATGCAAATACTATGACCACTATAAAACCTATTGTCTTTTTCATGAATTCTCCTCAAACTGCTTCATATAAAGGCTGTAATAAACGCCCTTCTGTCTCATAAGCTGAGCGTGGTTCCCCCGCTCGACTATCTTACCATCGTCCACCACCAGGATAACATCCGCATTTACCACGGTTGAAAGCCTGTGAGCTATTATGAAGGTTGTGCGTCCCTCCGACGCGATATCTATGGCATCGGTAACAGCCTTTTCGGTCAGTGTGTCAATGGACGAAGTCGCCTCATCCAGCACCAGTATTGCGGGATCCGACAACACTGCTCTCGCAATGGAAAAGAGCTGCTTTTCTCCCATTGAAAGCCTGTCACCGCCCTCTCCGAGATCAGCATCCAGTCCGCCTTCTAGTCTTTCCATGATTCCGAGAGCCGAAACCGTACGAAGTGCCGATCTTATCTCATCATCCGTAGCATCCGGCTTTCCGTACCTAAGGTTTTCTCTCAGAGAACCCGAGAAAAGATGCGGCGTCTGCAAAACATAACCTATATTGCTGTGAAGCCACTTCAGTGACCTTGATCTTATATCCTTACCGTCTATCAGTACAACGCCCTCTGTAGGCTCAAAAAACCTGCACACAAGATTCACCAGCGTTGTCTTACCGGCTCCGGTCTCACCTACTATGGCAACCTTTTCACCTTTTTTTATCTTCAGGTTGAAATGCTCCAGAACAAGCTCATCACCATCGGGATATTTGAAAGTAACGTCCGAAAACTCTACATCCCCGTTCATTTTCTCCCAGTTTTCATATTTCGGATCAAAAGAGTCTCCGTATTTTTCTATAACCTCTTCGGAGTCAAAGACTTCCGATCCCGTCCTCACAAGTCTTGTGAAACGTTCTATGTTGACCTGGGTTGCAAACAGAGCTGCAAAGGTATTGACTATCTCCTGCACCGGCTCCAAAAGTCCCAGAGCATATGTCATGAATACCGACAGAACACCTATCTTCATGACACCCTCATGATGCAGCTGCCCACCGTTGTATAACACCAATGCCAATGATACACAGGTCATCAGGCATACTGTGGATCCGAATAGCGCCGCGTGATGTGCAGTCCGGATGGATTTTTGTTTCATATCCAGCGTGTTAGCCTTGAAAGCGTCGCTCATTGTCTTTTCGCACACAAGATTTTTTATAAATCTCGCGCCTGTTATGCCCTCATTTATATCACCGGTAATGACAGAGTTGATCTCTCTTACAAGCCTGTTATCCTCCGTCAGTTTCTTTTGGAATATCACTATAAAACATGAAGCCGCCAGTAATACCGCTGTTACAATAACAGCCAGTCTCACATCCACGACAAACATTATAACAACAGCTATCAGCGTATAGGATCCGTTCCAGACCACATCCATCAGCCTCCAGGCTATGAGATCACCGATCTTTCCCGCATCGCTCATAACTCTGGCGTGTATGTATCCTACGCTGTTGGTGTTGTAATATGACAGTGACATTTTCTGAAGGTGTGCAAATGCCGCATTTCTCATGTCTCTGTTGAGATAAAGCTCAAGCCTTGAACAATCCCTGACGTTTCTGTAAGTCACCAAAACCTGCAGGATTATGATGGTCAGAGCAAATAACACCAGATATCCCAATCCTTCCAGCGTATTGCCTCCCACAAAATGATCGATGGAATATCTGTTTATCAAAGCCCAGGCAGCATCAACCGATGATACCAGAAAACCCAGTATTATCATCCTGATAACCATGACCTTGTATTTGCGCACAAAGGTCCACATCTCCTTCAGTCCGAAAAGAGGAAGTTTTATATCTTCGTTCATGATGCCCTCCCTTCGGATGAATCTGCGTTCTGTTGTAACACGGTCTGTAAGCCCTCGGTCTGGATCCTGTAGACATCTGCATAAACACCCTTATCCTGCAGGAGTTTTTCATGGGTTCCGTGTTCTTTGATCTCTCCGTCCGCGAAGACAAAGATCTCGTCGCAGTCCATGAGCGTGGTGATGCGGTGCGATATCAGTATAACCGTTTTATCAGAGGTTTCCTCTTTAATCCGCGTCCTGATGTTATAGTCTGTCTCCGTGTCCACAGCTGAAAGGGAATCATCAAAGACCAGAACATCCGTATCCCTCATCAGCATCTGGGCGATGGCGCATCTTTGTTTCTGACCGCCGGAGAGTGTCACGCCTCTCTCTCCCACCACAGTATCAATACCTTTGGTAAAACGATCCAACGCCGGACCGAGGCAAGATATATAAACTGCCTTATCAAGCTTGTCTGATGTGTTTTCGGTTGAAGCGCCGGATCCCAGCAGAAGGTTTTCTTTTATGGTGCCACTGAAGAGAAAAGCATCCTGTCTCACAATGCCTATATGACGCCTCAATTCCCGTTTTTTTATCTTCTTTATGTCAATGCCGTTATATGTGATCCGCCCGTTTCCCTCACCCGGCTCATACATATTGTCCAGAAGAGCTGTAAATGTTGATTTTCCGGAGCCGGTGGATCCCAGTATACCCACAGTTGTATTCTTCTTAATAGTAAGTGAAAGATTTTTAATAACTTCCTGTTTTTCGGAGCCCTGTATGCTTTGTACACCTTCGGTTTCACCTGAATCTTCAGCATATTTATCCGTATCATAGGCAAAGCTGACATTTTCAAATACAATGTCCCCTGCCCCCGAGTAATCCAGAGCCCCGTTCTCATCGGTCTCCTCCGGCGAGTTCAGTATGAACATGATCCTGTCTATGGAAATACCCGCTTTTCCAAGCTCCGTCACCATACGTCCAAGCTGTCTTACGGGGAATATCAGCATACTGTTGAAAGAGATAAAAGCTATATACGAACCTGCCGACAAGCCCTCATTTACACACAGATAAGCACCGTAAGCCATAATGAGAATATTGGAGAGTCCGCTTATCAGATCATTTGAACACCAGAAAATATTCAAAGTCTTCATAACGGAAACCCAGAGATCCGTGTATTTTCCGTTCAGTTTTTCAAAGCGCTGCCTCTCGTATTCCTCTCTGCCGAAGGCTCTCACAACCCTGACTCCGGTGAGGTTTTCCTGAACCATGGCTGAAACCCTGCCTTCCTCTGAATCGGCTTTCTCAAAAGAAGAGCTGATCCTGCCGTGAAACATGATGGAGTACAACAATATCACGGGAATAAATGCAGATGCTGTAAAAGCCAGTTTCACATTGATCCTGAACATGAACACCAGAGCTATACCTATCAAAACCAGGATCCTGATAAGACCCGTGAGCTGATCGGCTATAAAGGTCTTTATCGTCTCCACATCGCTGGTCATCCTCTGTATTATCTCACCGGTCCTGACGCTGTCATACCAGCTGTAGGGAAGACTCAGCACATGGTCATACAGAAGATCCCTGATACGCTTTACAAAGATCTCACCACCCTTTGACACAAAAAGCTTGTTCAGATATCTGCACACAGCGCCAAAGAGTCCGAAACCGATGACTATGAGAACCGGTATATACAGATGACCGAAAAACCAGCTCGCACCACCCATCCTGTCGATATAATCCGTCAGAAATCCGGGTACCGCACTGCTGTCTCCCACACAGATATCAACGAAATATCCTATGAGCCTCGGATTCATCAGATCAAAAAACACAAGAAAGCATGAAAATAAGACAGCAGTAAAAAACACTGCCTTGCTGCCTTTAAGAAAATACAATACCGTCTTTAATCTGGTATCTGTAGGTTTTTTCTCTTTTTTATGTTTATTCTGTTTTTTATCATTACCCTGTCCGTTATCGGAGAGGTTTTTCCGTATTTCTTTCATAAAATCACAAAACTCCCTGTAAAAAGCTTACAGGGAGTATACTTCACACTAAATGATCTGTTTTAGAACTTGCCCTCTCTTGCTGCCTCTTCTACAGAAACCGCAACTGCAACAGTAGCACCTACCATCGGGTTGTTACCCATACCGATAAGTCCCATCATCTCTACGTGAGCCGGAACTGAAGAAGAACCTGCAAACTGAGCATCTGAATGCATACGGCCGAGAGTATCTGTCATACCGTATGAAGCCGGGCCTGCAGCCATGTTGTCCGGATGAAGTGTACGGCCTGTACCGCCGCCTGATGCAACAGAGAAGTATTTCTTACCAAGCTCGTTGCACTCTTTTTTGTATGTTCCTGCAACCGGATGCTGGAAACGTGTGGGATTTGTAGAGTTTCCTGTAATGGAAACGCCAACGTTCTCCTTGTGCATGATAGCAACACCTTCCTGAACATCATCAGCGCCGTAGCACTTAACAGTCGCACGAACACCGTCTGAATAAGCTTTCTCAAATACTACATTAAGCTCTGCTTTCTTGTAGTCATATTTGGTCTCTACATATGTGAAACCGTTGATACGTGAAATGATCTGAGCTGCGTCTTTTCCAAGACCGTTCAGTATAACGCGGAGAGGTTTCTGACGAACTTTGTTAGCCTTCTCTGCGATACCGATAGCGCCCTCAGCAGCAGCAAATGACTCATGTCCTGCCAGGAAGCAGAAGCACTCTGTCTCTTCCTCGAGCAGCATCTTGCCGAGGTTACCATGTCCGAGACCAACCTTGCGGTGATCAGCAACAGATCCCGGGATACAGAAAGCCTGAAGACCTTCACCGATAGCTGCTGCAGCGTCAGCTGCCTTTCTGCAGCCTTTCTTGATAGCGATGGCTGCGCCTACTGTATAAGCCCAGCATGCATTCTCAAAACAGATGGGCTGAATGCCCTTTACCTGATCATAAACATTGAGGCCGGCGTCTTTTGTGATCTTCTCAGCCTCTTCGATAGAACTGATACCATAGCTGTTAAGTACAGCGTTGATCTGTTCTATTCTTCTCTCATAAGATT
>JAFYAD010000283.1 GCA_017540915.1 Lachnospiraceae bacterium | reverse complement strand
TCCATGGATAAAGCAAGAGATATCGGGGGATATGTGATATTCGTCATAGGCAATGCACCGACTGCATTGATAAAACTGAGGGAGATGTTTGATGAAGGAGTGTACAGACCGGCTTTTGTCATCGGTGTTCCCGTGGGTTTTGTGAATGTGGAGGCCGGGAAGGAGCTTATCATAGATACGGATATACCGTGTATTGTCAACAGAGGAAGGAAGGGCGGCAGCAATGTGGCGGCAGCCATATGCAATGCTCTTTTGTATAAATTGAGGGATGAGACATGAGATACGGATTTACCACCGGAAGCTGCGCAGCGGCTGCCTCAAAGGCGGCGACATACATGCTGCTCAGCGGACAGTCTAAAGAAGATATTTCCATCATCACACCCAAGGGGATCGAATATAAGACAGAGATACAAGATATCACTATGACGGACAGAGAGGTAAAATGTGCCGTTATCAAAGACAGTGGCGACGATCCGGATATCACAAACGGGATAAAGATATTTGCTTCGGTTTCCGTCAGTGATGAGGAGGGAGACCGTGTTATCATAAAAGGCGGCGAAGGCGTGGGTACGGTGACGGCTCCGGGGCTTGACAGACCTGTAGGGAGCCCTGCCATAAACTCGGTGCCCTTATCCATGATAGAAGCGGAAGTGAACCTTGTGAAGAAGCTTTTCGACTATCAGGGCTGTCTGGAGGTGACAATATCAGTGCCCGAAGGGGTGGAGATAGCCAAAAAAACATATAACGAAAGACTTGGCATTATAGGTGGTATATCCATCATAGGTACCAGCGGTATAGTGGAACCCATGAGCAATCAGGCATTAAAGGATACCATAAAGCTTCAGATCGGACAGCAGGTGACTTTAGGACATAAAGCTCTCATCATCTCTCCGGGAAATTACGGCATGGATTTCATCAGGGAGAAGTTTGATTACGATCTTGAAAGGGCGGTAAAATGTTCTAATTTTATCGGTTTCACTCTTGATACGGCCGGGGAAGCCGGAGTAGAGAGGCTTCTTTTGGTGGGACATATAGGAAAGCTTATTAAGCTTTCAGGTGGTATCATGAATACACATTCCGCCGAGGCGGACTGCCGGATGGAGCTTATGGCGGCTGTTTTTCTGGAGGTCGGAGGAAGTTATGAGACTGCGCTTAAGATATTGAAGTGTCTGAATACAACGGAAGCCTATTGTTTACTGAAGAAGGAAGGAAAAGACGAGGTCTTCGGAAGACGCCTGGCGGAAAGGTGTAAATATCATCTTGATAAAAGGGCAGTGGATGAGATGCAGGTGGAATGCATCATCTTTTCCAATGAAGACGGTGTGATCGGTGCGACAGAGGGGGCTTTCGAACTGCTGGAGGAGATAAAGCATGAGTAAGGTTCATTTTGTTGGAGCGGGACCGGGAGCTGCAGACCTTATAACGGTTCGTGGAATGAACATGTTAAAGAAGGCGGACGTGGTGATATATGCGGGTTCGCTGGTTAATAAGGAGCTTTTGGATTACGCGAAGGAAGCGAGTATTTATAACAGCGCTGTCATGACACTGGAAGAAGTTCTGGATGTGATGAAAGACGCTGTTGCACATGACCGGGATGTTGTTCGTCTTCATACCGGAGATCAGAGCATATACGGTGCGATCAGGGAGCAGATGGATGAACTGGACAAGGCAGGTATAGAATACGACTCCTGCCCTGGGGTGAGCGCATGTTTCGGAGCGGCGTCTTCGCTGGATCTTGAATATACATTGCCGGGGGTATCACAGACCCTCATCATCACCAGAATGGAGGGAAAAACTGCGGTGCCTGAGGGTGAGAGCATCGAGAGTCTGGCGGCTCATCATGCTTCGATGGCGATATATCTGAGCGCCGCACTTACGCAGGAACTGTCCGAAAGGCTCATAAAAGGAGGCTTTTCAGCTGATACTCCGGCAGTTATAGTGTATAAGGCAACCTGGCCGGATGAGAAGATCATAAGGTGCACAGTGGGGAGTCTCCGTGAAGCAGCCGTAGAAAATGATATTTCCAGGACAGCCGTGATATTGGTGGGAGATGCTGTGTCACAGGAAAATTATGACAGGTCAAGGCTTTATGCACCGGATTTTTCCACGGGATTCAGAGAGGCAAAGTCATGAAGATCAGGATCGTTAGTTTTACTCCGGCGGGCTTTGAACAGGCGCTTAACATCGCGGAAAAGCTTAAAGATATGGGATTTGAACCGGAGATCTGCGAAAAAGAGAAAACGGATGGGCTGATAAAAGACAGTTTTGACTTACAGATACCATTGATATTCGTGTGCGCATGCGGGATCGCCGTCAGAAAGATCGCTCCGTATATACAGGACAAGCTTAAGGACATTCCCGTGTTAGTCATAGATGAGACGGGAAAATTTGTGATCCCTGTTTTATCCGGGCATGCCGGAGGAGCAAATGCATTGGCTGTTAAGCTATCGAGGGTTTTAGACGCAGTCTGTGTCACGACTACCGCAACGGATATCAATGAAACCTTTTCTCCTGATGTTTTTGCTGTTCAAAACAGGCTTAAGATCATGAATAAGGACGGCATAAAAAAAGTTTCTTCAAAGGTTCTGGAAGGAAAGCCGATCCTTATCAGTGTCTGTGATCATATGCCGGAGACGGGCTGTGACATATTGATATCGGAGGAGAATGTCAGCGGATATACGCTGTGGCTCTCACCCAAAAAATTTGTTTTGGGCATAGGGTGCAGGAAGGGAAAGAGTTTGAGTGACATT
Organism: Lachnospiraceae bacterium; assembly: GCA_017540915.1. The sequence continues at coordinate 911 of JAFYAD010000283.1, read as the reverse complement.
GAGGCAGCGGTTGAGACTGTGATTGATGAAGCAGGCATAGCATATGATGATATATATGCCTTCGGATCCGTGAATATTAAAGCGGATGAGGAGGGGCTTAAAGAATTTTCAGCAAAACACAGGATACCCTTTGTGACTTTTGCTCCCGAGATGTTGAAGAGGGCTCCGGGTGAATTTAAGGCGTCCGCTTTTGTGGAGGAAGTGACAGGGGTTGACAATGTATGCGAGAGAGCGGCGGTATTGCTCGCCGGAGGAAGAGGAAAGATCAGAATTGGCAAGACGGTGCTTAAAGGAGTGACGGTTGCCCTTGCGGAAAGGATCCTGTAGGTGGAGAGACAAGGCATGAAGATCTATGTTGTGGGGATTGGCCCCGGTAGAGAGGAATACATGACACACGAGGCCTCCCGGGTGTTGGATGGATCGGATACCATCATAGGTTATAAGGTTTATATCGATCTTGTGAGAGACAGGTACAGTGATAAAGAATTACTTACCACAGGTATGAGGGATGAAGTCAGACGATGTGAACTTTGTATTGAAAAAGCGGCAGAGGGTAAGACTGTAAGTCTCATATGCAGCGGTGATGCGGGAGTGTACGGCATGGCATCCCTCATGCTGTCAGTGGCAAAAGACAACCCAAAGATCGGGGTCGAGGTGGTGCCGGGGGTGACGGCAGCGCTGTCGGGAAGCGCTCTTTTAGGGGCACCGGTAGGTCATGATTTCTGTGTGATCAGTTTAAGTGATCTGCTGACACCCCGGGAATTGATAGAGAAGCGACTGAGATGCGCCGCGGAAGCTGATTTTGTAATAGTGATATACAATCCCTCCAGCAAAGGAAGACCGGATCATCTTAAAAGAGCGTTGGATATCATAAGAGAATATACCGGTGGAGACCGTATATGTGGGATTGC
>JAFYAD010000282.1 GCA_017540915.1 Lachnospiraceae bacterium | reverse complement strand
CCTTATGAGTGGGGTATGCGGCCGGACAGTCAACTGACTAGGAAAATCAGATCGACCGACATGCCGGCACAGAGTTTTCTATGCCGGCATTTTTTCATACATTCCACACCCACTTGACGGATTTGAAAAATCACTATATCATAGGACATACAAAAGAACCAACGCAGTGATCACTGCATCAGAAAAAACCAAGGGAAAGGCAGGTGACAGCCATGTATGTTGAGATGATCGAAAAAAACGCCCTAAGGGCAACCTTCACCCAGAGTGAACTTTCCTCACGGCGCATAACCTTAAACGACCTGTATTACGGCTCGCCAAAAATGCGCTCCCTCATATCCGAGGCTGTCGGGTTTGCCCGCAAATCACTGCGGTTCGAAACACCCGATATGCCACTCATAGCCGAGGCTGTACCCATGTCCGATTTTTCTCTGGAGCTTTATCTGACCTGGACCCAGGATCCGGAAGCGTTTGACAGCCGTTTCTCCGAATTCACCGTGGATGACTCGGATGTCCCTGATCTCTCGGACGAGCTTGCGGACTACATCTTAAATCTTCTGAAAAATCTGGAGGAATATGTTGCAACACAGGGAAGCTCAGATGAGAACACCGGCATGACCAGGCTCTTTGCCACAAAAAACCTTGCCCGTATATCAGCCCTTGCAATCGCCGTGGCACCGATATTTTACGGGAACAGCAGCGTATACCTTGACACAGCCCGCAACACCTATTACATTCTGCTGTATTCCGGCGGATCGACCGCTGAAGACTTCAATAAGATCTGCAACATAGCATGTGAATATGTGGATTCGCAGATATACACACCTTCGGAGGAAAGCTTTATCAAGGAACATTTCAAGCCGGTACGTGTGGATGACGCCCTTTCCTTCTTCGAAGAGATGAGCGGCGTGCAACAGAATTAACACTTTGTGCTTGATTTTGTACACGGATTTTAATACTTTAACTTGATTATTTCGCAGTCTTTAAGGTATTATATCAGTACAGACAAAACGTATATCGTTTGACAAAGGTTTTTTCAAAAGGAGGATTTCATTATGGCACACGTTATAAGCGATGCATGTGTTATGTGCGGAACATGTGAGGGCGCATGCCCGGTAGGCGCTATCTCAGCAGGCGATTCACAGTATGAGATCAATGCAGATGTTTGTGTTGATTGCGGTACATGTGCAGCTGAGTGCCCGACAGGCGCTATCTCACCGCAGTAATAACCGGACAAAGACTTCAAGACAAAAGAGACGGAATTTATCCGTCTCTTTTACTTTGCGCGTTTTCACAATATTATCACTTCATCCCTGTCTATACCAAACCTCACGGGATCCCCGAACTCCATAACGGCTCTCGCCCCGGTGGCATCCGTTATCATCTTGTCGAATCTGCTTTTTAAGTCTGCCGGCACGCAGACTTTAAGACAGACATCCGTCTCAAAAACCGTGTCCTTGAGACTGTACCCTTCCTGTGCCAGCAGATACGATAGTTTCCCGTAATCATTGTAATCCGTATGCACAGAACACAGGAAACCATCCACCTGTTCCAGGATCTTACATCCCTCAAGCCCGGCTTTTACAGCCGCCTGATACGCCCTGACAAGTCCACCGGTTCCCAGCAGCACACCGCCGAAATATCTGGTGACATTCACAGCCACGTCCGTGATGCCCTCGCCGCTTAAAACTTCCAGCATCGGTCTGCCCGCAGTACCCGCAGGCTCGCCGTCATCGCTGCACCTGGCAACGGACGGTGATGTCCCCGTGATAAAAGCGGTACAGTTATGTCTGGCATCCCAGTATTTTTTCTTCATCTCTGCGAAAAATGCATTAGCCTCTTCCTCAGAGTGTACCGGTCTTACTGTGGCTATGAATCGGGATTTTTTCTCAGTGATCTCACCACAGCCGCCGGCATATACTATCTTTGACATATACCTATCCTTGCGAATATCAATTGGAAATATCCATATCCTCAAACAATGTCTGTCTCTCATCACCATTAAGGCTGTGCGAATCCGGGCGTCCTCCCGTATCGGTCACAATCCCCTCTATGGTATTCAGATCCTCTTCGTCATGGTGTGAAGGCTTTTTCGGTTTTTCAGTCTCAGTGTTACCGCCGTTTTCGCCATTACCTTCATTTCCGTTATTGCCGCCGGCATTACCGGTGTCATCTCCACCGTTGCCATTATCAGCGTTATCTCCACCGGCGTTTTCTCCGTTGCCGTCGCCTGTACCGCCGCCTTCGGAGCCTTCACCGGAGGCATCACCCTCACCGTTTTCTCCTTCGCCGTCCTCTTCCAGCCATTCCGTCCTGTTGTGTACAGGACATTCTATGCCATCCAGGATCGATGCCATATCCTGCGGAAGAAGATATGTGGCATCACCGCTGGCAGCGGAAGCCGAACGCATATATGAATATTTGGTAACTTCTTCCTCGGGGCAGTTCTCCCCCGCCTTCATATGCGAGGCACTGCATATCGGCACCAAAATATGTTTGTCGCACTCTGTCCTGGGCTGTGATCCTTTCTCAAAATACTCTGTATATACCTGGCTGCCTCTCTCATCCAGCTTGCAGGCTTCCGTAGCCAGCAGCCCGGACTTTTTGCACACCTTAGCCTTCACTATGCCTTCCGGCATCTCAAAATCCTTGTACTCCAGCCCTTCGTGGATCCTCTGCATGGCTGCCTTCCAGATACGCTTCGGGAAACTGCCCGAAGGCATTGGTGAATTGTCGTCACGACCGCCCCAAACAACACAAGTGTAATATGGCGAATATCCCGCAAACAACATATCTCTGTCCTTCGAGGTGGTACCACTCTTTCCGGCCAGCGCCATTCCGTCAAAATGACAGATACCGCTGGTTCCCTCGGATGTCAGAACCCCTTTCATGGCATCCATCAAAAGCCATGCCGTTGTCTCTTTGATGACACGGGAAGTCTGGGGTGTATTATCTATCAGTACATTACCGTTATGATCCACTATCTTGGTGTATAACCTCGGCTTAATATACTCACCGCCGTTGGCAATGCAAGCGTAAGCCGCAGTAAGCTCAATATTGGTAACACCCACGGTCAGACCACCCAGCGCGATGGACTGAACCTTGTCTGTCTCCTTCAGAGTCGTGAAACCAAATTTTTCGGCGTATTCATAACCTTTCTCCACTCCGATATCTGTCAGCGTTTTCACTGTCACTATGTTTATGGATTTCATAATAGCAGTTCTGATGTTGGTATATCCGCTGTATGAACCGTCGTAGTTTTTGAGTGAAGTACCGTTGGCATAAGAATATGGCGCATCGTCCTGAACCGTAGCCAGGGTTTTTCCGCCTTCCTCAAGCGCCGGTGCGAAAGCAGCTATTATCTTAAAACATGATCCCGGCTGTCTCGTGGTTCCGGTAGCCCTGTTCAGGGTACGGCTGGCAACCTTCTTGCCACGTCCGCCCACCAGAGCCCTGACTTCTCCGCAGGACTGATCTATGACCGTGAGCGCCGTCTGAGGCTGAACCGTGGGCACGTAGCTCTCACCCACCACCACATAGGACTCATCCGGCATCATCTCCGCCTTGAATACGTCATAAGCTTCCTTGGCTTTCATCGGCGCATCAAATGTTATGTTATAAGAGGAATCCTTGTTCTGATAATACGCCAGCATGCTCTGCTCGTCGTAATTGTGTACCGTTCCTTCTCCGTCCATAATGCTGAGAGCAAAAGACAGAGAATACAAAGTCCCCTTTACGTAGTTATCCTCATTATTGGCCTCTTCGTCGCAGATCTTCTGGATATTCGCATCCTGCGTGGAATAAATGGTGAGACCGCCGTTGTAAAGTGCCTTATTGGCCTCCGCCCTGCTGTAGCCCTTTATCTCCATCAGATCCTTTATGACCTGCTCTGTCAGGGCATCCACAAAATAGCTGTTGACCTGTGTATTTGCTTCAACCTTTTCCTGATTAACATTTTGAATACGGGCATAGACATCGTCCGCCATAGCATCGTCATACTCATCAGGCGTTATGTAACCCTGATCCCTCATGTAACGTAGAACTTTCTCCCGGCGGATCGAATTATTTTCGGGATAATTGATCGGATTGAACCTGTATGGATTCTGTGTGATGCCGGCTATTACCGCAGCCTCCGAAACATTGAGCTCGGAAACATCTTTTCCAGAATAGCGTCTTGCGGCAGCCTGCACACCAAGACTGTTCTGACCTAAATTGATGGTATTGAGATAATTCTCCAGGATCCAGTCTTTGCTCTGAACCTTCTTTTCCAGCTGAACGGCAAGATACTGTTCCTGAAACTTCCTGACAAAT
>JAFYAD010000281.1 GCA_017540915.1 Lachnospiraceae bacterium | reverse complement strand
CGCAGGTCCCTATGTTTTCGACAAATATGAAGCCAAGACGGTATATATGAAAGCCAATGAGAATTATTGGAAGGGCGCTCCCAATATCAAGGAGCTTCAGTTCAGAGTCACTCTTGATCCCGACAAAGAGCCCGGCGTGGCACAGGGTACACTGGATATCTCCGATCCCTCGGCTTCAAAGGAACGTCTTGATGTTGTAAGGGGTGAGAACAGCAATAATGAGCTCTCCGGCGACAAGATCGTAACCAGCCTGGTGGATGTTCTGGGTTACGGTTATATCGGTATGAATTCCGAGAACGTATGCGTCGCAGGCGATCCTTCCAGCGAGGCATCCAAGAATCTTCGTAAAGCCATCGCCACTGTTCTGGCGGTATATCGTGATGTGAACATCGATTCATACTATGGCGATGCGGCATCCGTTATCAATTATCCGATCTCCAACACGAGCTGGGCAGCTCCGCAGCCCTCTGATCCGGATTATGCCGTAGCTTTCTCTGTGGATGTTGACGGCAATCCGATCTTCACGGACGGCATGAGCGAAGATGACAAATATAAGGCTGCACTGGATGCTGCGCTTGGTTTCTTAGAGGCGGCAGGCTACACTGTAAAAGACGGAAAAGTAACAGCTGCTCCGGAGGGAGCAAAGCTCACATATGAGATACTCATCGGAGGAGCAGGTCAGGGTGACCATCCTTCATTCGGTATATTGACACAGGCATCTGAGGCAATGAAGTCCATCGGTTTTGAGCTTAAGATAAATGACCTTTCGGATTCTTCGATCCTGTGGAGCAGCACAGAGGGCGGTACTGCAGAGATCTGGTGCGCAGCTTGGCAGGCTACCATAGATCCCGATATGTTCCAGGTTTATCATACCGAAGGCGGTAGCGCTTATATGTACCGCATCAACCAGCCCGAGCTTGACGAGATGATCGTAGAGGCAAGGAGCACCACAGATCAGAAGGTTCGTAAGGCAATCTACAAAGAGTGCCTTGACTATATCGTGGATTACGCAGTGGAGATTCCGGTATATCAGCGTCAGGACTGCGTACTCTTCTCTGCAGAGCGTATCAATACAGACACTATCACCAAGGACATCACGACCTTCTATGGTTGGGCCCAAGAGATAGAGAAGATGAAAATGAGATAAAAACAACACAAAGACGAGAAAATACAAGATGAAGAAGTTTGTACTGAAAAGACTATTGATATCGGTGGTACTGCTGTTCTTTGTATCACTGATCATTTACACTATCATGCGCTGTATGCCCACTTCCTACGTGGAAAATCAGGCGAGGGCTTTGGCTACAAGGCCCGGAGCCAAGAGCTACCAGGAGTGGGTGACACAGCTTAATGCACAGTACGGATTGGACGTGGGAGTGCTGCCGGGATATTTCAGGTGGCTCTCCCGGGCCGTCCGGCTCGACTTTGGCGATTCCTGGTTTTGGAATCAGCCCATTCTGGACAAGTTCAAAGATGTGATCTGGTATTCTTTTGCGCTGGGACTGGCTTCATTCATGCTGGAGATGCTGATCGCCATACCTCTGGGTATAGCGGCTGCCAGAAAGCAGTATTCCTTTACGGATTATTCGGTGACGGTCATAGCGCTGATCGGTATTTCTCTGCCCAGTTTCTTTTTCGCCACCATATTAAAATATATTTTCTCCATAAAGCTTGGATGGCTGGATCTCAGCGGTACTGTGAGCAGAATGCACCAGTCCATGACTGAGTTTCAACAGCTTCTGGACATAGCAAAACATATGATCCTGCCTGTGATCACCGTAACAGTGGTCAGCATCGGAGGTTTGATGCGCTATGTGCGTACCAATATGTTAGAGGTGCTGAATTCGGATTACATCCGTACGGCGAGGGCGAAGGGATTGTCGGAGAGGCGTGTCATCAATCATCATGCTTTCCGCAACACACTGATACCTATAGTGACCCTGCTGGGCGGTTCGCTGCCTGCGCTGTTTTCAGGCGCGATGATCACGGAGCAGCTGTTCCAGATCCCGGGTATCGGATATACCTCCTATGTTTGTATCATGCAGGGAGATATACCTTTTGTAATGTTCTATATGGTATTTCTGGCGGTCCTGACTCTTTTGGGAAATCTGATCGCGGATATTTTGTATGCAGTGGTTGATCCACGTGTGAGGGTGAGCTGATAATGGGTGCTGAAAACGAAGAACTGAAAAAAGAAGAAATGCACCTGGACGATGCCGCCCGGGTGAAGGTACTGAGCCCCGGTCAGATGGTTGCTAAAAGATTTTTCCGCAATCGCCTGGCTATAGTGGGTATGGTGATCATCATATGTATGTTCCTGTTCTCTTTTGTAGGTGGAGCTGTTAGTCCTTATTCTCAAAGTGAGGTGTTCTACACCACGGAGGTCATGTTAAAGGATTATGCAGGTGCTGCGGTCATCGACCAGTACAATTTTGTGACGATGCCGGATGAAAGTCTTCCAAAGGATATTTATTCCAAGACTATCATAGCGGCGTCCACGGGAAAGTATGAGTTTACATCCAGGGATGAAACGGAGTACCGTCTGGAGCCTCTGGGTGAGGAGACGTTTCTGATCTACATAAAGGAGCGGACCGGACCGAAGCCAAAGGACATCGGTGAGAGGGAGATAGCAGTTGCCTCTCTGATGAGCATAACTCCGGATAAGGACGCTCAGGAGCTTTCGTATGAATTCTGCAAGGCTGCGCTGAAGGCTGTTGCAGAGGACGCTGAGAGTTTCACGAGCGAGGGCTCCTCATATACCTGTGAAAATGCGGGACACGGATCCATGATCATGAAGGACGGAGTGTCATGCGCTTTCGTGTCGGATATGAACTTCAATGCGATAAACGCCGGTACAAAGCTTGAGACGGCTTACAAGCTGGCTGCTTTGGAGGCTATTGATGCGGGAGAGGAAAGCTTTGTATATCCGGATCCTGATGGTACAGAAGTCACATACATTATCCAGAATAAAAACGGTCAGTTTCTGATCCGCAAAAATCAGGAGACCAAGGTTATAGATACATATGCCGCTCCCTCAAAGGAGCATCTTTTCGGAACCGACGGAAACGGCATGGATCTTCTGGCAAGACTTATGTACGGCGGACGTATTTCACTGCTGATAGGTTTTGTGGTCATAGCGATAGAGGTTGCTATCGGAACCATCATCGGCGGTATAGCAGGCTTCTTTGGCGGAATTACGGACAATCTTCTGATGCGTCTGGTGGACATCATCTACTGTATTCCGTCGTTGCCTCTGTTTTTGATACTGGGTTCCATAATGGATTATTACCAGGCTCCCCCCACAGCGCGTATCTATCTGCTGTGTGTTGTCATGGCCGTGATAGGCTGGGTAGGTATAGCGCGTATCGTGCGCGGTCAGATACTCTCCCTTCGTGAACAGGAGTTTATGATAGCAACGGAAGCTACGGGACTCAGCGTACGCAGGAGGATATTCAGACATCTGATACCGAATGTTATTCCGCAGCTCATCGTGTTCGCCAGCATGGGATTGGGTGATGTTATACTGACGGAGGCGACACTCAGCTTCCTGGGACTGGGTATTAAGTATCCGGCTGCCTCATGGGGCAGTATCATCAATGCTGTAAATG
>JAFYAD010000280.1 GCA_017540915.1 Lachnospiraceae bacterium | reverse complement strand
TTACCTCCGTTAGTATAAGTATATATAAATTAAATGTTTGTCCTTTCAGACGCATCTATGATACAACAATCATCCTTAGTTTGCAATTCTATGATTGCAGCGGATCCTTGTATCATATATATCGAACTCCCACTCCCCTTCGCCGGAAGAATATACACACTCATATGTATTCTTTATATTATCTTCGTTAAGCTCAAACCACTGGCTGGTCCTGGCAGACTGGTCCACTATTATATAGCGGATATTATTCTTTTTTATAAGAGTCCTTAATTCCTCCGGAGTATCGGCTCCGAACATTGCGATGACTTCCGCCTCCCGTCCTGCAGTATCATATCCCGCACTCCAGGCAAAATAGGGCCAGCCATAATAAAGCATTGCCCCGCCCATGGTCACATTGTTGATCGCATATGTATCAGCAAGGAAGATGTCCTTGGAATCGGTATGTTCCAGCACCCACTTCGTAACAGGGTCATCTCTTTTAAAAACGAAACCGCCGTTCATTTCATAGTTGTTCTGTTTCATCAGGCAGTTAAGGTCATATATTCCCGTAGAGGTCAGGACAACCATTGAAACTATTACGGCTGCCCGCATAATTATATTCTTTTTATCCCACATCCGGCAGAGCATGGCTGCAACCGGTATGGTGCAGAGCATGGCACCTATCAGCATATATTTATGGTTCACATTAACATCAGTTGTCATCTGGAAACACAAGGCAAAAAATACAGGCGCTGCAAATGAGATGATCAGCCACCGCCTGAATGCATCCGTCAGCAGAAATGCAGCAAGCACAATGATGAAAGCAAGCCCGAAGAGCATGCACAGGAAAAAGATCATTCCCGGAAGATTTTTCTGCTCTGCAAGGTATCCCGGCTGCCATCTCAGATCAGTCACGCTGCCGGATACAAAATATGCTGCCTCCACAGAACTTAAGGCCACAGCAAGAACTGCTGTTATAAGATATTCCAGCCTTCTGTCCGCTGCAAACGCAAGAACAAAAAGTACCAGCAGACAGGCTATAAGCACAGCCCCGTTAAAGAATCCGCTAAGTCCCAGCAGCACACCCAAAGCAACAGCCGTGCCCGCATTTTTCGGAAGCCATGCCTCCTTACTGAAAAAGAAACTCCGTACGCTATCTAATATTTTCCCGAAAGCAGACATTCTTTCGCCAAACTTAACCGAACTGCGGCCAACCTCACCGCTTCCAATTTTGCCGATCCCTGCCATACGCTCCTTCATTGCAAAACAGTTTTCTGTAAGCAGTATCAGTGCAGACAACATCCCCGTAAGTCCCACACAGAAATGCCTCTGATTCGTAAATACATTAAGATTATAGAGCCCCCAGCTTTCATTCGGTGTTTCTCCTATAAAAGTGAGATTATCTGACAATGCCCTGTATATTTCCTCTATACTGCTGCCTGCTCTTGATACAAACAGCCAGAACGCCGGACTGCTCCTGAACAGAAAAAGAAGGACGCTTATCATCCCCACTGCCTTTCTTCCGGTAATCTTCACTGCATATGAATAAAGCAGCATGCAGACGGATGCGAAGAAAAAGATGCTGGGCAGATTGAAAGCTATGTCCAGCCGCATTCCCAGGTGTTCCAGATTTCCCACAAAGAACTGGTACATAAACTGATATTTAAGATCAGCACCGGCAAAGTGGGAATACTGGGTCGGAAAATTATCGCCATAGGCAAATGCACGGATCATATCCAGGTGCGTAGCAAAATCACCGAACACACTCATGCCGACATAATACTCATTATCTTTAAGATAAAAGGCCGATATCATGATCAGAGATCCGATCACGGTTGAAAGAATTATAACAATGATCTCAGTTATTCCGCAGTTTTTAAATATTGATAAGAAAGAACGAAAAAAAGATTTTCTCTTAAAATAAAAAACAGCTATATCAAAAAGCAATGCCACAGCACAGGCAATAATATCCGCGGTGGTAAGGGGCTCGGAAACATTTCTTAAGAAACACGCCGGTATATATGTCATCCAGGAAAGAAGCATTGCCCCGGCAAATCCCGAGAAAGGGATTATGATCATAAAGACAGGAATACATATCCCTTTTTTGTCATAGCTTTTTTCACCAAAGCCCCAAAGTGCCCCGAAAAAAACTGTCAGAAAACAGTAACCGGTCAGTATGCAGATTATAAGATAAACTATTGCAGCCATGTATTATTGTCCCAATATCCCCATGTATTCCTCATAGGATATGTACTCACCGCCCATACTTTCCAGAAAGTCCGTATGGAACTGGCAGTCTATCATCGGTATCCCCGCCTCATCCAAAATCTTTGCAAGCATGACAAGGGCAAGCTTCGATCCGTTCTCTCTGTCCGAATACATACTTTCTCCAAAGAACCCCTTTCCCAGCGCTACTCCATACAGACCGCCCGCTATCTCCCCGTCTACTTTTGATTCAACCGCCAGGGCAAATCCTTTCCGGTTCAGCGCAGCATAAGCCTCTTCCATCTCATCCGTTATCCAGGTACCAACGTTATTTTCACGCTTTATCCTGCATCTGTGCATGGTATCGGAAAAATCTCTTTCTATCACCATCTCCACATCGTGCTTTTTCATATACTTTGTCAGAGAACGTGATACATGGATCTTTTCCGGTCTTATGATAAACCTTTTCTTAGGACACCACCACATAATAGGATTATCCGGACCGTACCACGGAAAAATCCCATGGGAATAGGCAAGCAGCAGCCGGTCAACACTAAGGTCACCGCCTACCGCCAGCAGTCCGTCATCATCAGCCAGTGCCGGATCCGGAAACGCTATTCTGTTTTCATCAAGCTTAAATACCATTCTTTTATAAAAAGGGTTGCCGCTCATAGTTGTGCGGCAGCCCTCTTTTTAGCATGCTTTGTTCCTGTACAGACCATTAACCGGTTCACTGACAAGAACACTTTTCGGGTTTATTCCTGGCTCTCGATCAGGTCTATGCAGTGTGTCTCGTTCATCTTTTTGCAGATCTCAATGAACTTATCAAGAGGCACGTCACGCATCTGCTTGTTTCCGCGGATATTGACTGATACAGTGCGGTTCTCTGCTTCGCTGTTACCCAGCACCAGAACATAGGGATCACGATAGTTCCTGAAGGTCTTGATCTTGTCCTTCATGTTCTTGTCGCTGTAGTCAGCCTCGACTCTTATGCGGTTCTTACGGCAGATTTCAACCACTTCTTTCGCGTAGTCATTATTCTCCACACGGATAGGCACAACACCTACCTGATAAGGACTTAACCAGAAGGGGAATGAGCCCTTGAAGTTCTCAATCAGTATTCCGATGAAACGTTCAAAGGAACCGAAGATAGCCCTGTG
>JAFYAD010000279.1 GCA_017540915.1 Lachnospiraceae bacterium | reverse complement strand
TTCATATAATAATGATGTCATGACTGGGAATAACCCTCGCAGTTTTATTTTTATATACGAAAAAGTGGGTACTACGGAATAGATCGGATCTGAAATACGGAGACCAAGAAACCAACCACTTTTTATAGCGGTTGGTTTTTTTGATTCTACGAATTTTCAGCGAATTGCAAAGGAGAGACTGACAACATGGGAGAAAGAGTGGAGATTGTAAGTGACTTTTACAGCCGGTATCAGGAGGAGGAACGCCTGATAGGGAGCAGACAGGGACAGTTGGAGTATCGGCTGACTATGGATTATATCCACAGGTATCTGAAACCGGGTATGCAGGTGCTGGATATCGGCGCCGGAACCGGCAGATACTCCAAGGCTCTTGCAGAGGAAGGTTATGAGGTGAAGGCCATTGAGCTGGTAGAGGCCAACTATAAGGTATTAGCAAATAAGGCGGAGAAACTTCGGAATATGGAGGCTATCCGGGGAGATGCTTTAGACCTTGGCAGATTTGCTGATGAAACCTTTGATGTCACACTGCTGTTTGGCCCTATGTATCATCTGTACAGCCCGGAGGACCAGCATAGAGCCATAGACGAGGCCATCCGGGTGACGAAAAAGGGGCGGCGTACTTTTGGTAGCATTTCTCTCGGTACATGCCATCATGGTGACCAATTATCTGTATCAATGGGAAAGCTTTACCCATGGCTATCAAGAAAACTTCGATGATGCGGGCAAGGTGCGTCATTTCCCTGAGCAGCTGTTTACCGGATTTGACACCGTAGAATTCGAAGAACTCTTTAGTGAAAAGCCCGTAGAGTATCTAACCACCGTGGCGGTGGATAATGTGCTGGAAGTGGCAGAAAGACGACCGGATTTCAGTCTTGACGATGAGAACTTCGAGATGTTCTACAACTATCAAAAGCAGATTTGTGAGAAACGTGAGATGCTGGGTACTTCCAGCCACCTGCTGTATATTTGCCATCGTCTTTAGAACCAAGATCTAAATATAGATTTGAGAAAAAGTGAGGAGATAAATATGAAAAAAATAGGCACACAAACCATTGAGACCGAAAGACTGATACTGCGTCGTTTTACAGTAGAGGACTCAGGGGATATGTACAGGAACTGGGCTTCAGATCCGGAGGTGACAAAATACCTCACTTGGCCACCTCATGAGAGCGAGGAGTTCACAAAGAGCTTGCTTGCGGATTGGGTGGAGAGATATGAAAAAGGGGAGGTTTTCCATTGGGCAATTGCGCTGAAAGACAGCGGAGAAGTGATCGGAGATATTTCCGTGGTTCGTCTGTATGAAGAGGTGGATGCAGCGGAAATCGGATACTGTATGACCAGACGACTGTGGGGGAAGGGCATTATGCCGGAAGCTTTGAAGGCTGTAGAAGATTATCTTTTTGATCGGGCTGAGTTTAACCGTGTTGCCGCTTGTCATGATCCGGAGAATGCCAAGTCCGGAAGAGTAATGCAAAAAGCGGGTATGCAATATGAGGGCACAAGGAGAAAGGCAATTAAAAGCAATCAGGGCGTTACAGATGTAGCAATGTATGCTATCATTAAAACGGACAGAAAACAAAGCAAATGACAATTATTTTTACAAGAGAGACAATCAACTGAAAGGAGTTCTTATGAATAAACTAAAAATATTGATATGCATCGCATCTGCTATGATCATGGCTACGATAACAGGATGCGGATCAACATCGGATGAAAAGACATATGAGCAGTTTTTAAACGATGAGATAGAGCTTGACGGAAAAACATTTTCGGAGATCTTCAGCTTTATGCAGGAAGATTTTGATATGGATCCTACCGCATTCTACTATGATGTTGATGAGGACGGTAAGGATGAACTGCTTGTTTCAACGCTGTTCTACGGCTATAACATCTATGATGTAAGAGACGGAAAGATTGTGCTGCTTGATTGCGGTGAAGGAACTGCAGCTGCTTGCGGTGTATACGAAGGAAACGGTCATGTATATGTCAGCCACAGTGATTTTTCGCATTCGGGCAGGAAACTTCTGGAGCTTACAAGATATGACAAAAACGGAAATGTCGTAGAGACAATAACCATCAATGCCGAGTACTGGGACTCTGAAGAAGATGTATATGATGAGAACAGTGATTTCAAATATAGCGGACAAAAGATTACGAGGCAGGAATATGAAGATTACATGAATGCCGATGTTTTCATAGATGCTGATTCCGAAAAGGCGAGACCGGCGCAGTAAAAGATGTCGGCGCGATGATAGATGTAAATTGAGTCTGAAAACGATCAATTCTACCACAAGTAATAATTACATGGTGGCGGCATGACACAGGGGGACGGAGTTGAGGGGTCATAGTCAGAATAGTTTGATTAAATTCTGACTATGACACAGTAACTCCGTCCCGGGGGGTCATTTATACATCGTATTTTTTTAGCAGCATATCCAGGGCTTCCCGAAGGAGAATAGCTTCGCCGATATCCTCGCGCTTGCTGAGCTTATTGAGGCGCTTGAGCTGATCCTGCGTAAAGTGGGCGGTC
>JAFYAD010000278.1 GCA_017540915.1 Lachnospiraceae bacterium | reverse complement strand
GACGATGTTATTCTCCTCGTCAAACCTGGCTTTCAACTCCACCAGAACCGTCACCTGCTTACCCGACTCCGCAGCATGGGCTAAGGCCGCTATGATGGGTGAATTTCCGCTGACACGATAAAGAGTCTGTTTTATGGCCAGAACATCGGGATCCGCCGAGGCATCCCTTATAAAGCGCACCACCGGATCAAAACTCTGGTAAGGGTGATGTACGAATATGTCGTTTCGTTTTATGCTGTCAAATATGGTCTCATCCTCTTTGAATTCCGGAACGGCAGCAGGCGTATGCGGAGGATATCTCAGGTCGTCTTTTCCTTCAAGACTGTACAGCTTCATCAGAAATGTAAGATCTAACGGTCCGTTCAGCCTGAATATCTCATCATCGGTGATATTAAGCTCCTTTTTCAGATATTTCAGCAGGGATTTGTCGATATCATCCCTCACTTCAAGCCTTATGACCTCGCCCCACTGTCTCTTTTTAAGCTTTTTTTCTATTTCCTGCAAAAGATCCGCTGCCTCTTCCTCATCCAGCTCAAAATCCGCGTCTCTCATGATACGGTACGGACAAACTGTCAATATCTCATGCCCCAGGAAAAGCCTGTCCATATGATGTATGATAAGGTCTTCCAGCAGAATATACTCAAAACATCCCTCACTCGAGATAAGCTTTACCGCACGGGGAAGACCGCTTGGAACCTGAACTGTGGCGAAGCTGCTCTGCTTGTTCTTTTTGACCATGGCAGCAATGTTTAATGTCCTGTTTCTGATCAGCGGGAAGGGGCGGCTTGCATCCACCGCCATTGGTGTCAGCACAGGGAACACAAACTCATCAAAATATGCATCGGCCGCTTCTTTTTGTTCTGCTGTGAGCTCTTCATAACCGCCGTGAATAATGATATTATTTTTCTTTAACATGGGTATGACGGATCTGTTGAAATTTGAATACTGGATGTCCACCATCTCACGTACCGCAGCTTCAACTGCAGCCAGCTGTCCGGCCGGAGTCATTCCGGCAATATCTGTCTTTTTAACTCCCGCATGCTGCATATCCTTGAGTGAAGCAACCCTCACCATAAAAAACTCATCAAGATTAGATGATGTTATGGCAGTAAATTTAAGCTTCTCCAGCAGTGGAACATTCTTATCCACAGCTTCATTTAAGACCCTGCGGTTAAATTTTATCCAGCTCAATTCCCTGTTTTCATAATATTTTGGATCAGAAAGATCGATAGACATGTTAATGTCCTCCCCAAATGTTGATCATAATGTTTCTATTCACAGCCAATATCAGGTATTCAGATAGAGTGACTGTGAATAATAACATCCTAATTACTATATGCCCTTCATTATCATACCTTTTTGACTTTGATCACAGGCTTTATGGAGAAAACCTGAGCGAAGGTGTCCGACCTGTATTCAAAGATACTGCGCTCCAGCAGCAGGTCGTCCTTGGAATGAACAGTGATCACCATCTCCCCGTCCTGCAAAGCCACTGTGATCTTCTCGAATTTCTGCTTGTGGCTGCGGTCAAGGGCATTGGAAATACGTATGATACCGGCGCATTTTGCCACCACCAGGTATTCCTCAAGACTAAGGTCATCTTCAAAGCTGTTGTAATCAACCAGCTTATGAGTGTTGTATTTTACAATATTGGCCACTATGAGTCTTTCTGTATGGCTAAGTCCCATGATCTCGGAACTCATGATGATGCGGTAGGCGTTATCAGCAGCATTTCTCAGAGAAACATATTTTCCGCAATCATGCAGGAGAGCCGCGCATCTCAACAGCAAAAGCTCTCTTTTACCCATGTCATGAATGGACTTTGTGCCCTTGAAGATCAGAGTGGCATTTTCCATCAGGGTCTCTATGTGCGGTGAATAGCTTGAATACTTGTCCGCCATATACCTTGCGGCAGAGATAACATCTTTCTCAAGGTCGTGTACAGGTTTTAAGATGTTCTTTTTTATGGCATAATCATAAGCTATACCGTCGGAAATATCTATGCCCGGCACCAGTATCTTTTTGGCTCCCAGCATCTCCACCACTCGCCTGTAGATTACAAGGCTTGGCAGCACAAGGTATTCGTAATCATCGGAAACACCTATGAGCTCTGCAATATTGTCGTTCATATTCTCTCTGATCTTGTCCAGAAAACGGATAAATTTCTCTGCATTTATGGTGCCGTCGATATCCTTGCTCTTCTTGGTGGCTTCCACGGAGAAATCACCCATCAGGATGATGTTGCTCACGCTCTCTATCCTGCATCTTGCCATGAATACAGACAGCTCTTTGTCTATGAGCTCCATCATGACGCCGTGCTTGATCTCTCTGGATCCCGGCAGATTTTTGACAGACTCGTAGAGCTTTATGGAGCCTGTGGTAAGGTGTTCCGTTGTCAAAAGCTTTCCGTTGTCAAACAGGGTTATCTGAAGATCTGCGCCTCCGACATGCACGATGGCAGTATTTTTGGCGATCATCTTAGCAAAAGCATCATCTGCGGTAACACAGCGGTAGGTTAACATTCTGTGTTCGGTGTTGGACAGAAGCTCCACATTGATCCCCGTAGTCTTTTTTATCTTATCCAGTACGAAGATACAGTTTTTGGCCCTGTACAGGGTAGTGCCTCCGTAAGCCACAAAATCATTGCATTTGTAGCTTTTTATGATCTTCTTATATTCATTGAGCCTTACGCAGATGCCGTCTATGGTGTCATTATCAATGATGCCGTCGTCTAAGGCGTCCTCACCTAACTCCACGTGACTTTTGATATAATCTATGACTTTGATGCCCTTACCCCTGGTCATCTCTACGATCTTCAGAGATATCTCGTAAGTTCCGATATAGATACCGCCAAATGTGATCATACATTTCCCTCCGGTATGTTGTTAAAGCAATTAAGAATCCTCATCCGAATCATCCGAAGATTCCGTTTCAAGCTTGTAAAACTCTCCTGTGACATTTTCTGTCACTGTATTGTTGTAATACATATAGTCTTTGGGTGGATCCGCATTTGTAACACGATTTCTCGGTCTGAGAAGATCATACAGGATCCTGTAAAAAAATTTCTTAATCATCATAAAATCACATAAAATCAAACAGTGAATATTGATTTGTCTGAGGCAATCCCTCCAGGATACCCATCTCCACCATGGAGTCGATAACCTTCTGAGGAACCTTGCCTCTGTTCTTGATATCCTCAAGGGACATGAATTTCCCCTGTTTTGCTGCGATGGCAAGGTTTTCGGCAGCCTGATCTCCCATGCCTTCTATGGAGTTGAAGCTTGCCATGAGCTTTCCGTCTATGATCTGGAAATATCTTGCATCGGCTTTATAGATATCTATCGGTACAAACTCAAAGCCTCTTGCATACATCTCGTCCACGAGGCGCATATCCTTGTACGAATCCTGTTCTGCCGCGGACAGAGCGTTCTTTTTATCCTTGTCATCCATGCGGGCTTTATATTCCTGCATATATCCTCTCAGAACCGATCTTCCGCGGCACATCATCTGATAGTTGAAGCCCTTGGATCTTATGGAGAAAAATGCAGCATAGTAAGCCAAGGGATGATAGATCTTGCAATAGCCTATACGCCATGCCATCATGACATAAGCAACGGCATGAGCCTTAGGGAACATGTACTTGATCTTCTTGCAGGAGTCGCAGTACCACTGGGGCACATCATGGGCTAACATCTCCTGCTCCCACTCCGGCCACTGTTCACATTTGCCCTTGGCCACAACGCCCTTTCTGACTTTCTCCATGATGTTAAATGACAGAGCGGGATCAAGACCTTTATTGATCAGGAAGGTCATGATATCGTCTCTGGTGGAGATACAGGTAGAAATAGTGGCTGTGCCTGCGCGGATGAGATCCTGAGCATTTCCAAGCCATACATCCGTACCGTGTGAAAGACCTGATATACATACAAGGTCTGTAAATTCCTTAGGAGCTGCCTCCACCACCATGTTCATGGCAAAATCGGTACCAAACTCGGGGATACCCAGGGTTCCCAAGGGGGTGCCGTCAATGTCCTCAGGCTTTATCCCCAAAACTTCCGTTCCCTGGAAAAGACTCATAACCTTGGGATCATCCAGAGGTATCTTTGTGGCATCAATGCCGGTCAGATCCTCAAGCTTTCTGATCATGGTAGGATCATCGTGTCCTAAGATATCGAGCTTCAAAAGGTTGTGATCTATGGCATGATAGTCAAAATGTGTGGTGATGGTATCGGTGGTCATATCATTGGCCGGCTTCTGAACCGGGGTGAAGGTGTTGATCTCCTCACCCACGGGCAATACTACGATACCGCCGGGGTGCTGGCCTGTGGTGGTCTTAACTCCGGAGCAATATGGTACGAGCCTGTCTACCTCACAGCTTCTCTTCTGTATGCCTCTCTCCTCAAAGTATTTTTTTACATAGCCGTAGGCAGTCTTCTCCGCAACACCCGATATGGTACCTGCGCGCAGGGTCTGTCCCGCTCCGAAGATAACTTCCGTGTATTTATGAGCCTTCGACTGATAATCTCCGGAGAAGTTCAGATCGATATCAGGCTCCTTATCACCCTTAAAGCCCAGGAAGGTCTCAAAGGGTATGTCAAAGCCTTCTTTTACCAGCTTTTCACCGCAGTTGGGGCACATCTTGTCAGGCATATCACAGCCCGATCTTCCCGCATATTTTCTGACTTCAGGTGAATCAAAATCGTAATAATGACATTTTTTACAGTAATAGTGAGCGCTTAAGGGGTTAACCTCCGTTATACCGCTCATGGTAGCCACAAAGCTGGAACCTACCGAACCGCGGCTTCCTACCAGGTAGCCGTCCTCAACGGATTTCCATACAAGCTTCTGGGCTATGATATACATAACCGCATAACCGTTTCCGATGATGGATGTCAGCTCTTTCTCAAGACGCTTTTCCACTATCTCCGGAAGTTCCGGTCCGTAGATTGCATGTGCTTTATCATAACATATCTTTCTCAGTGTCTCGTCAGAATTCTCAATGACAGGCGGAGCCTTATCCGGTCTCACAGGGGAGATATATTCACACATATCTGCTATCCTGCATGAATTTGTGATCACCACCTCCTGTGCTCTCTCAAGACCGAGATATTCAAATTCCTTTAACATCTCCTCAGTGGTGTGCAGATACAGCGGAGCCTGGTTGTCCGCATCATCAAAGCCTTTTCCTGCCTGGATTATACTCCTGTATATAGCATCCTCCGGATTCAGGAAATGCACGTCACAGGTGGCAACGCACAGTTTTCCCTGTTCATCGGCGAGACTTAAGATCTTCCTGTTAATGTCATTTAAGTCCTCTTCAGACTCAATACCATATTTGTCCGATCTCAGCATAAAAGCATTGTTGCCGTTTGGCTGTATCTCAAGGTAATCATAGAATGACGCGATATCATATATATCACGGTCGCTCTTTCCCTCCAGAATAGCCTGATACAGCTCCCCTGCTTCGCAGGCACTTCCCAACAGCAATCCTTCCCTGTGCTTTAAGAGTTCGCTCTTCGGGATGCGGGGATGCTTTGAAAAATATTTTGTATGTGAAATGGACACAAGTCTGTAAAGATTGATCCTTCCCAGATCGTTTTTGGCCAGTATTATGGCGTGATAGGGATGGAGCTTTTTTACGGTCTCCTCATCGATCTTACCCTTTTCGTTAAGTTCGGCAAGAGTGTTCACACCTTTGCCTTTAGCCTTGTCCGAAAGCTTCAGGAAAATATCGGCTGTACATTCAGCATCATTAACCGCCCTGTGGTGCCCCTCAAGGATATATCCCAGCTCCTTTGCCACGGTGTCCAGCTTGTATCTTTCCGCGTCGTTAGGATCGTTGATATCGGAAAGACGCAGGCCTTTCAGGCTGCCGACAATATTGTCCTCACCCTCGGCAGTGACAACCACCGCCGTTGATGCCCGGAACCTTGCATAGTACAGGTCCGTGCCCTGGCTGTTGTCAACACCGTATGTCACATTCAGATCGCCGCTGTCGCTGGTGAAAACAACATCCTGAGG
>JAFYAD010000277.1 GCA_017540915.1 Lachnospiraceae bacterium | reverse complement strand
CATCGATGGTACGGTCGAAAAGGATAACCTTTACGCCGGCTGCCTGAGCATCTTTCAGAACGCCGTCCCAGCCTGCTGTATCAGCTGCGGAAAGAAGCAGGTAATCAACTTCGTCAGTGATGAAGCCCTGAGCTGCCTGGATCTGCTCATCGTTCTTTAAGCTGTAAGCAAACTTAGCCTCGTAGCCGTTTGCTGCAGTAAACATGTTCTGGAGATCCTTGTCGTTAGCGGTACGGTAACCGGACTCGTTAGGATCGTTATTGATGATACCAACCTTGATAAGCTCGCCTGAAGCTGCGGGAGCGGAGGTGTCTGAACCACCGGTGTTGCCGCCTGTACTTCCGCCTGTGCTGCCGCCTGTTGTAGCAGCGTCGCCGCCGTTACATGCTGCCATTGAGAATGCCATAACAGCTGCTGTCAGTAATGCAACTACTCTTTTTTTCATCTTTTATTTCCTCCTTTTTGATTAAAAGTAGGGGAAACCCTCCCTTACAATTGTTATGATAATTTCGAAGGAGTAAAAAATACATAGGAAAATCTATTGAAAAAGTAGAAAATTCTACGATTTTGACATATTTTCGTCTTTTTGGACGTCTTTTTCGTGATTGAGGGGAAGATTGATACAAACAACAGTGCCTTTGTTGTGTTCGCTTTGTATAGAAATACCATATTCCCTGCCGAAGTCCAGCTGTATGCGTTCGTTAACGTTGTAGAGTCCGTATATCTCGGTCTCTCCGGGAGCCCTGTTTACAAGGCTTTCACGCACTTTTTCCAGACGTTTTTCATCCATGCCGGCCCCGTTGTCTTCAACCTTTATGGTGAAGCCGTTTTCGGAATCGGAGGCGCTTATATCGATGCGGCCGCCGCCGCGCCTGTTTTTGATACCGTGATATATGGCATTTTCCACCAGGGGCTGCAGGGTGATCTTGGGGATCAGGCAGTCAAGATACTTTTCATCGATGTTTATGCTGTAGCTTAATATATCCTGATAACGTATCTGCTGTATCTCAAGATAGGAGCGTACATGTACCAGTTCATCACGTATGCTTATATCGTCTTTTCCTTTGCTTAAGGATGCGCGGAAGAAGTCGGAGAGGGAACGGGTCATACGTATGACCTGGTCTTCATCCTTTGATTCCGCGGACCAGACAATGGTATCAAGGGTATTGTAGAGAAAGTGGGGATTGATCTGTGCCTGCAGCAGTTCGAATTCCGCACGGCGCAGGCGTTCCTGCTCCGCACGTACCTGCTCTTCTATGGGGCGGGCGATGGCATCCGGAGCAAAGGCCGATATCACCAGAGCCAGCCCCACTACGATGACCAGCAATATACCGGATATCTGCAGGAACAGATTGTTGAGCCGGCGGTTTTCCTCCTGTTCGCTCTGAAGCTGGCGGTTTTCCTCATATATATAGGCATCCACCGTATCTTCTATAAGGCTGGTGATGATCTGCACGTCGTTTTCCCAGATCAGCATGTTGCTGTCGTAACGGTCCTCATAGCTTAAGTTCTCCGTTATGCGCTCTACATACGAGTGGAGGTTATTCAGATATTTGCTGCAGTCCGAAAGTCGTTTTAAGTTATCTTTATCGTCGGTGAGATCTTCAAGATTTTCGATAACGCTCTGCGCATCCGTAAGAAGCCGGTCCAGGGTGGAATCTTCGGGCTTCACATTACCGGCTATGAGCAGATAGGTTTCAAGGTCAAAGTCTTTTTTGAATTCGGTATTAAAGCTGCCTGCGGCGGCAACGCTGCCCAGCATGGTTTCATAACGCAGATTTACACGGTGATTGTGTATCAGAAAAAATCCCAGGGTGATCATATAGGGAAGGATCAGTACGAGATAGGATAAACGTATCCTGCCAGAAAGTCCGGTCTTCATACGCCTTCCTTCCGATCCCTGTATTGTGAAGGGGTCATGCCTGTCTGCTTTTTAAACACGGATGAAAAATAGTGGGGATCCGGATAGCCCACCAGATATGCGATCTCGCTGCTGCGTTTTTTACTGGTATCCAGCAGTTTTTTAGCCAGCTTGATCCTGTGATCTGTCAGATATTTAGTGAAGGACTGGCCGGTCTCTTCTTTAAATACGGCGCTTAAGTGGTTGGGACTTAAACCTATGTGGTCCGCGATCCTGGCAAGGGTAAGGTCTTCTTCGGAATAATGTTTTTCCACATATTCGAATACGCTGTAGATGACTTCACGGTACTGTTCGCTGGAGACGGTATCGCTGTTTACCCTGTATTTTGCGGCTATATCATCCAATACGGAAGACAGTTCCTCACGGCTGATGGGCTTGGTGAGGTATCTTTCGACGCCTATATCTATGGCTTTGCGGGCATATTCAAATTCTTCATAGCCCGTCAGCAGTATTATACGTATGTCGGGGAAAAGTTCCTTGGCCCTGCTGCAGAAAGTAAGGCCGTCCATAAAAGGCATGCGGATATCACTGATGATCAGGTCAGGCTTGAGCTCGCTGACTCTTTCCAGAGCTGTTTCACCGTCGGCCGCTTCGCCGCAGAATTCACAGCCGTGTGCCTCCCAGTCAATATTCTTCTTTATGCCTTCGCGGACGACAAATTCGTCCTCGGCAAGAAAAACACGCAGCATATCCGTCTGTCCTCAAAACAGTATTGAAGTTTTCGTAGCGCTGTTCTAAAATATTATTTTATGATAAAGAGTTTTGCCAAATTGGTCAAGCGGGGATTTGGAGACGGGGAGTTTGACAACCTGATCCTTCTCTTAAGATGTCTTCTTCTTATGATGGCCCCCTACACCCTTTTTCTTGCGCTGCTGCTGACACTGGACGGGGAGATACTGTTTTCGGCAGGAGCTTTCTTAACGCTTGCTTTCACAATAGTCGCATTTGTATTGACATACAGGTTTCCGCCTGCAAGCCTGTTACCGGTCTTCGGGGCCTATATAGATATTTTTGCGCTGACCTACGCGATACATTTCGGCTCGGAAGCTTCCTTCCAGCTGCTTATCTTCATAAATCTTTTTATCATCTGGTATGATATAAGCCGCAGTATATTCGGGAAGATTTTCTGGAGCCTGGTCACCGGTGTGGCTGCCTGCTACATACATGCGGTGGGAAGTACGGTTGCTTCGCAGTTTTTCAGCGAAGACCTTGTTTATTCCCTGATAACCTATACCAACAATATCTTTTGCGTGATAGGGCTTTCCCTGATAGCGTTTTTCTTCTGTACCCAGTTTGCCGATGCGGAGCGCAAGCTTTATCTTTCAAACAGGGAGTTAAGAAAAGTATCCCATACGGATCCCCTTACCAAGCTTATGAACCGCCGCTTTGCGGAAGAAGAGTTCAAGGAGATGGAAAAGAACTTCGGAAAGAACGGGAATCTGATAACCATAGCATTGGGGGATATAGACTTTTTCAAAAAGGTAAACGATACATACGGGCATGACGCCGGAGACCTTATCCTCTCATCGCTGGCAGCCATATTTGACGGCGATATGAAGGAACATGGTTTTGTGGTGCGGTGGGGCGGTGAGGAATTCCTCTTCGTGTTCGAACATGCCAACGGCGACGAAGCCTACCTGGTAATTGATGAGCTGCGCAGGCATATAGAAGAAGGTACTTATATATATGATAATACACCGATAAAGGTTACCATGACTTTCGGTGTGGAAGAATACGGGCCGCTGACAGGTATGGATGCAGCCATACGTGATGCGGACCGCAAACTGTATCTGGGTAAGGAATCCGGCCGCAACAGAGTGGTATTCTGAGCCGGAAGCCACAATCTGTAGCGGTTGACAAGCCGGGGGTAAAAAGATATACTAATACAGCCGTGCAGCCGGGGCGTTAGCGGTGTCCTGTACTCACAATCCGCTTTAGTGGGGGTCATGGCCTTACTGAGGGCGCATGTTGATGTGGCCGCCCTGTATAAGTGATGTTGAAATCCGGGTCTTGCGCAATGCGTGCCTGTGAACCGTGTCAGGGTGGGAACACAGCAGCACTAAGCGGGAATTCGTATGTGCCGCAAGGGTGCCTGGGTGGAGTTGGCTGTACAGGTAGCGCATGTTGGCTTAGTTCGAAGAAGGTCGCACGGTTTTTTGATATAACTATGCTGGGACTGATATATATCATAATAAGCATACTTGCGGGCAGGGCACTGCTGGATCTGGTCTATCCGGACTACAGGGAGCTTCCCCGGAAAACGTACAGCGGGAAAGAAACTGATCTCCCCGCTTTATTTGTATTGTTTCCATTCTGGTTCTTTTCCGGGACCATGGTCGTGGGGTGGCTTACATATTTTGCGGCACTGGCAGCAGGAACCGCGCAGCCGGATAACCGCCATCCCCTAACGATAGCTAATGCTGTCGTGATGTCAGCGGCAGCGGTGTTTATCATTGTTTCGGAAGTGATAAAGCGTAAGAAAAAGACTCCGTCAGAACATCAGAAACTGTCCGTCAGGAACGGCCTGGTCATAGCATTCTTTATAGTGCTTACGGTTTTTGTCTGTTCCATGATGTACCGCAGTTTCAATATCCTCCAGAGCACGCTGCGCGTGGGCTATTCAGTATTCAGCGATTTCGCCGTGCATCTGGGCATGATAAGATCCTTTTCTTTTGGAAATAATTTCCCTACGCAGTATTCCCACTTTGCCGGCCAGGACATCCGCTACCATTTCATGTTTGAATTCCTTGCGGGCAACCTGGAATATCTGGGGCTTCCGCTGGATCATGCATTCAACTTTCCCAGTATTATTTCGTTTGTGAGTATGTCCATGCTCCTGTTTACATTTACGGTCAGGCTCTGCGGCAGCCGTATCACCGGAGTCATCGCAACGCTCATGATGGTCTTTCGTTCTTCACCCAGCCTGTTCCGCTATCTGGGCAGCCTTGAAAAAGGCGGGATCACCGCCGGTGAATTTTTTGAAAGGGATACGTTCTTTTCCTATACCCCCAATGAGGACTGGGGATTGTGGAATTTCAAGGTATATCTTAACCAGCGCCATTTAGCCTTCGGTATAGGAGTGGTGCTGATGGCACTGATAATTTTTACGCCCCTTGTATATGACGGTGTAAAGAAGATAAGTGAACTGTTCCGCTCCGGGCGCCGCCCCGCGAAGGAACTTGTTAATGACCACGTACTTATGTCTTCCGTAAGAAGGGCGGTATTCTGCGGAGTATTGCTGGGAATATGCGCATTCTGGAACGGGGCAATGGTAATAGGCGGGCTCTGCGTACTCTTTGTGATGGCATTGGCTTCATCCCACAGACTGGAGTACCTGATAACAGCGGTAATAAGCGTGGTGCTTTCGTCACTGCAGACTACGGTATTTATAAACGGTGATGTGATCAAACCGGAGTATTATTACGGCTTTATCGCAGAGGTACATACCTTCTGGGGCAGCATATGTTACCTTCTGGCCCTGAGCGGTGCACTGCTGGTACTGGCGGCCGTATATT
>JAFYAD010000276.1 GCA_017540915.1 Lachnospiraceae bacterium | reverse complement strand
TGAAATTGCCGGCCAAGTGGATAGGACGCTTAAGAGAGCTGGTCAATGAGGATGATGCGGCATGAAACAGAGAGCGGCTAAACAATTTTTTGCACTGGCTACGATCATAGCACTGGTGCTGGGTATTGCGGTAGGATACGCGGGATGGCTGTTTATAGGCAGGTTTGAGGAAGGCGTGCTGGATGTATGTGCAGACCAGCAGGATGCTTATGTGCAGCTGGTGCTCGACCAGATCAACTTAAAGGAGAACCGTGATGATGAAGAGATCATAACGGGTATCTTAAGCTCGCTGGATGCTTCTACCAATAAATACTGGACATTTTCCCGTGATGAGGCGATGCTTTTCGTAAAGGATGTCCTGGAAACCAATAAATACAAGGGCTTTACCACTGCGACCTATTATGTTTCCGACAGTGCAAGGAAGTTCCTTGATGATCTGGAGATCAACAGGGTCATACACAGGACGATAAATATAGAAGAGAAGACTTATGTAGCCAGCGGCGTGGTATTTTTGTACGGAAATGCGGAATACAGGCTCTGCCTTTTGACTAACAGAGACGTTCTGCTCGATAATAACGAATTCCTCAGAGCAGAGGTTAATGTAGGTATAGTATTTATGATAGCTGTATTCCTGATGGTTGTAGGTACCATGTGGTTTGCGAGCCGCCTGGGCATGTATCATCAGAGACTTATCGAGAGGGATGCCACAATATCCGAGCTGTCGACCAATGTTGCAAACCTTAATAAGAAACTGCTGGTACGTACGACTTATGATACCAAGCGCACACTCTTCCAGGAGAGTATGATCAGGGATTTCCTGCGCAGGATACAGGCTAAGGGTATAGCACCCGTGACCTTTGCGGTTATGAAGTGTGCGAATGAACGCGCCTTCCTGGAAAAGTCACAGCTGCTTCTGGACCGCGGAGTTCTGCGTTTCCAGCTTGAAGGAACAGCTGCCCATCTGGACGGCGCAGAAATACCCGGAAAGATCCTTCTGGTATTTGTCCGCTGCGATCACGACAATGCGATGCTCAGCCTTAATTTCCTTATGAACATCAGCAATCAGATCCTGGCGGTTGAACAGTGGAACGGCAATACGGATATACTTAAGTTCTCCGAAGAACTGCTTTCGAAGACCCGGGGGTAAGACATGAACGATTTCGGAAAAAAAGAAAACAGGCTGTTTCGTGAATACAGGCTGAAATTCTATCTTAATGCCAATCATTTTGTCATAATAAACAACAAAAAGGGAGAGACCCATCCCCATACCTGGGAGTTCACTCTGAACATCCTGGTGGGCAGGGAGAGTTTTGTGGAGTTTTTCCGTTTTGAAAAGGAGATAGAGGAGCTGTTCGCGCCTTATCAGAACAAAGTCCTTAATGAACATGATCCTTTTAACGGTATAGTGCCTTCATTGGAAAATATGGTTGAGTATTTCGGTAACAGGGCGCAGGAGAGGGTCAGGAAGACAGGCGGACGTCTGATATCCATCGAAGGCAGTGAGACTCCCACCAGAAGTTACATAATCAATATGGACGGTGCCTTTGACAGCCAGGACCTGGAGGCCTATACGGCAGAGGTTAAGGATGAAGTCATAGATACCGTGCTCGATGATATGCTGGATCTTACTGAGGAGGATGGGAGTTGAATACTGTCCGCAGACTTCTCACAATGGTACTCTGGGCAGTCGTATTTGCCATACTGGCATTTATACTGGTCATCATCGTGGCAAAGAGCGGTATTTATCCCGCCGGTACCGATACCCTGAGTTATATCTACAAAGGTGACGTGCTCCTTAAAGCTATAGAGAGGGGGCAGGTCAGCCAGCTTTATGATCCGCTCTGGTTCAACGGAGTGGAGTTTTTGCGTTATCAGGGGCCGCTGCCGGTCTATATCCTTGCGCTTTGCGAGTTGATAGGAGGATGGGATCCTTTTATCGGATATCTTCTTTTCCTGTGGATGGTCTTCTTTTTCGGCGGAATGATATTCTCATATATCGGAGTTATGCTCGAGAGGCCGGTAATGGGCGGTGTTGCGGGAATACTGTGGTTCTTCCAGCCCTGCAATATGTATATGCTTTTCAGCAGGGGGAATCTTTCAGCCTGTGTTTGCGGAGTGCTTATCCCTCTGTTCATCTATCATCTGGAGCGTTACCTTAAAGAAGGACAGCTGCGGCGTATGTTCTTTATTACGCCGGTCATGGTGCTGATCGGACTCTGCAGGTTTGATTATGCGGGAATGACGATAGCTGTATCCGTGATCTTTATGTTCATTTACGGTCTTATGAACCATACCCTGATAAGGGGAATGATAGCCCTTCTTGATATGGCTGGAAGCTTTATGCTGACCGGACTGTGGCTGGTGCCCTGCCTGACGGGAAATCTTGCCGAAAGTCCCGCGGAAACGGCAGAGCAGTATTATCAGAGCGCGTGGCTGTCACTGGATCCCATGAACTGGTATATCAACGGTGCGGATAAACTGTATTTTTCGGTGGCCTTATTCGTGCTTATCATTTTCGGCATACTATGTGCAAAAAAGAGCAGCCAGCCGGCATTTGCGACCGCTATGCTCTTTTTCCTGGGAACGACATCGTCGGCTTTCTACCTGTTTAAAATGCTGCCTTTTACCCAGGACGTCTGGATGCTTGAATATGTTTCCATCGCAGTATGCCTGGCCTTATACGGCCTGCTTGGCTGGGTGAGCTTAAAGAAATTTGCACAGATAGCGGTGGTCGTACTGCTTGGTATCGACTGCATGTGCTCATGGAAACTGGCGGCAGGGGACGGAAGCGGTATTACTCCCAAAGAGCGTTTTGCACAGATGGAAGAGGATACGCTTATCAAAGAAGCAAAGAAGATAACATCCCAGCGTCTGGCACTCATGGATCTGGGAAAGCTGGGGGCCGAAGGTGTTTATATGCTTGGTACCGGTAATACACAGCTGGCATCGGCATACGGTTATAACTGGGAGAGAGCGGCAACGGCATCTAATATAATGCAGCTGAACCGTTCCCTTGAGAGCGGACAGCATGTATATCTGTTTGACCGCTGTCTTGAGATGGGCTGCGACAGCGTGTTGATCCGTCTTGACTGTATCCCCGATACTTACGGCAGTTATTCGGATCTGGATTCGGCGGCCGCACGCAGCGGATACAGCGTGGCTGCTTCTAATGAAAAGTACCGTCTGTACCATACTGAAACGGGCGGCGGTTACGGTACCGTTAACAGATACGGGGCTATAGGTATAGGAAGCGGCGCGGGAGATATCTCCCTGTCATTCCCTGATGTAGAGGAAACAACAGAAGACGATCTGTGCAAGTACAGCTTTGAGGATCTGTCAAAGTACAGGACAGTGTATCTTAACGGCTTTACCTGCAGTGATTATAAGGAAGCGGAGGATCTGGTAAAACGTCTGGCTGATTCGGGCGTGAGAGTGGTCATACTTGCCGACGGCATGCCTGAGGATCCTTCCAACAGACAAAAGAGCTTTCTTGGGGTATACTGCAGCAGCATCAAGTTCAGCAACGGCTATCCCGAGCTGCTGGTGCATGGAAAATATATAAACACCGATCTGTTTGCACAGGGTTATGCCAAGTGGGAAACCGTATTCCTTACCGGCATGGACAAGGTATACGGACAGGTACAGGAAGACGATATAATACTGGATTTTTACGGAAGTACTTATAATGATAATATACTGTTTCTGGGTATAAACCTTTCCTATCATTATGCGCTGACAAGAGACAAGTCTGTGGAAGGTATTATGGAAGAGTGCTTCGGCATAGATGCGGGAAGGCTGCCGGAGCGCAGTGTGGTCCCGCTGGATATAGAATCTGACGGAAAGAGCATTAAGATAAGCTCCACAAGTGATGGTGTAAATACCGCGCTGGCTGCCCTGGAGGGTATGGATGTAAACGAGGCAAATAATCTCATTTTCGTTAACAGCGGTGAAACCCTGATAAGCATCAGAAAAACGGGAGTAACCGGGGGACTGGTATTAAGTCTTTTCGGGCTTCTGTTCTGCGTGGGTTCATATGTGGCTGCAGGTATTTATTGTAAAAAGTGCACAAAAACTGACGGCTGATTTTCGCTTTGCTTATTACAAATTTCTCGGGTATTCAATTATAGTTTTTCGGTGTTTTATTATTCCCCCATTGATTAAAATAGTGCTATAGTCATAAGTGGTGAGTTACCCTTATGCCAAAACAATTTTTCAATTTTATCAAGGAGGGAAAAAATGAAAAAGAAAAAGCTTTTATCACTTGCATTGACAGCTGTTATGTCAATCAGCATGCTTGCCGGCTGTAATGGCGGCGGCGCAGCTTCTACCGGAAGCGGCTCAGGCACCGGTGGCGGTTCATCCGACGGTGTAGAAGAGATCACCTTCATGGTATGGGATGATCTTGAGGCTTCATCAGACCTCATCACTCAGGGCTACAAGGATTCTGTTGACCGTTTCAACAAGGATTTCGAAGGAAAGTATCACTGCAGGGTTGTATCTACCAACCTTGAAGAGTACTACACCAAGCTGAATGCAGAGGTTGCTGCAGGCAACACTCCCGATGTATTCATCGTATCTCCCGGTCCTAACCTGAACGACTATGTTCTTCCCGGTACCGCAGCTAAGCTTGATGATTATCTGAATGCTGACGGATGGAAGCAGACCTTCACATCTGACGCTGTATTCGCAGGCGGCACCTATGGTGCAGAAGCTAAGGACGGTGCAGGTATCTATGCTGTTCCTCTGAACATCGCAGCAGCTTGTGTATTCTACAATACCGAGATGTTTGCTGATGCAGGCGCAAAGGTTCCTACAACTTACAGCGAGCTGCTTGATGCTTGCCAGAAGCT
>JAFYAD010000275.1 GCA_017540915.1 Lachnospiraceae bacterium | reverse complement strand
CCACATGAACACACTGGGATGATTGCGGTCTCTGCGTACCCAACTCCTTACATCCCGCTCATTCCACTCCTTGAAAAATCTTCCGTAATCGAACTCAGTCTTGCTGCCCTCCCACATATCGAAGGCCTCATCCATCACCAGAAATCCCATCTCATCCGCAAGCTCCAAAAGACCTGCCGCCGGCATGTTGTGTGCCGTGCGCACGGCATTAACGCCCATGCCCCTCAGAATCTCATACTTGCGGCGCATGGCGCTTTTGTTAAACACTGCGCCTATGGCACCCAGATCGTGATGCTCGCAGACACCCTGTATCTTGATATGCTCGCCGTTTAAAAAGAATCCGTGGTCAGCGTCAAACCTGAAGCTTCTGAAACCGAATTTCACGGATACTGCATCATCTCCCTCTATGGACACTGACGCCGTATACAGATTGCAGGACGTAAGTGACCAGAGCTTCGGAGCAGTTACTGTCTTTTTTATCTCCACCCGGACTGTTTTATCCGGATATATCTCACGGCATACCTCGCCAAGCTTTGCCCTCTCCGCGATACCCGCCTCCGGCGCATTGAACTCTGTCATAAGATCCCCCGGCACATCGGAAAGCCCTGAAAAGCCTTTATTCCAATGACAGTCTGCTGCACCGCACGCCACCTCGGCACTGATGACAAGCTCCCAGTCCCCGTTCAGCTCATCATCCCTGACGGGCTTTGCGGATACATAAACACTGTCAGTCACAATATGTGCCTCGTTTTCCGTGATGAGGTATACATCCCTGTAGAGCCCGGCTCCGCTGTACCAGCGGCTGTTGGGAGACATAAATACAAGCCTTGCCACAATTTCGTTTTCACCGTCGCGCAGAAGATCCGTTATATCAAAAAAGAAGCTGGAATATCCGTATTTCCACTCTCCTGCTGTCTTCCCGTTCACAAACAGGGTTGTATCCATGTATGCGCCTTCAATGTACAGCTCATACCGTCTGCCCTGTTCCTTTTTGAGGGAAAAGCGTTTGCGGTAGAATCCCACAGAATCCTCGTACAGGTCATTTGCCTGAGCTATGAGCCAGTCGTGGGGCAGATTCACCGGAGAAAACTCCATCCCTGCAGGATCATCATTCTCATGTCCTATCCCCTGTTTTGAAAACTCCCATCCGTCATTAAATAATGTTTTCACTATTCCTTAACCTCCGTAGCAGATATGTACTCATTTTAAGCCGGTATTACTACCGACTGCCTCTATGATATAACTTTTCGGGGATTTGTATACTCTAAAAATCCAACAACTGATGCCCTAAATTACAGCGCCTATAAAAGAGCGGTGATGATCATTCGTGTATTGTAAAATAATAAGTATCCGAAACGGAACGCTTGTAGTTTTTGGTGCCGGAAACGGATGCTTTTACTCTGTATTCGCCTGCCGTTTCGGGCTTTTCGATCCTGTGTCCGAGGGAATCGTAGTATTTTAATTCCACGGTTCCTTTCTTGTTGGCACAGATCACCTTAAAGGAGTAGTCCGATCCTAAGGTGATGCGGATAATATCATCATTTTTATTGGATGTTGTATCGTTATCCTGCAAAATATCGTCCGAAATAAAGTTGCACGATACAGCATTATCAGAAGAAGTATTCCCGGAAACAGAATCATTTGAAACAGCGTTTTCCGAATATGATCCACCTAGAGTATCATACGAATCCGGCACAGTATGATCTGTCTTATCAGCTCCCTTTACCTTTAAAATCACTTCCGTAGTGGCGCGCTTGATCTTGAATTTCAGCTTCGCCTGTGCTTCTCTGTAATTTGCGGTGGTATTTTGAATGACTTCCACAAAATACGTTCCGGCTGAAACAGGTATGTTTTTCATGGGCTTGGTGCGCCCTTTTTTGTAAAACAAAACAGTCTTTCTGCTTTTTGAACGGGTTTTTATGATAAGATTTCTCTTAGCACCTTTGCCGTTGTATTCAAAGTCTTTGAGTTTTATTTTAAGATGCGGATTTGCTTTGTAAACGTTGTCGAAGCGCTCCAGAGAGTAGCCTGTGTCTCTGAGAAATTTGATGACCGAAGGCAGAGCCTTGGTGTCAGCGGTGGAGATCACGTGCATGAGAGGCACCATGCCGTTGTGATGGTGCTTTTTGAACTGGTCTTCAACAGATGCGACTGAAGGCTGATTCTTCACATCCCAGTCCTTCCATGCCATACTCCAGAACAGGGTGGTGTATCCCATGTCTTGCAAAACCTTTAACACACGGTCACTGTAAGCGCCCTCCGGCGGTCGCATGATCTTGTCGAGAGTATATCCGGTACATTCCTTTACTACATCCTCCACCGCCTTCATTTCGCTCTTAATGCTGTCAACCGAAAGAGTGGGAAGCCTTTTGTGCTTTGAAGTGTGATTACCTATGAGGTGCCCTTCGTCCTTCATACGCTTTACAAGATCCGGGTTGGTTCTGACGAAATGCTCAGTCAGAAAGAAAACGGCCTTGACATTGTTCTTTTTCAAGGTATCCAATATGGATGGAGTGTTGCCATATTCGTAACCGCAGTCGAAGGTGAGATAGCACACCTTTCGGGAAGTGTCGCCCAGATAGTATGCATCGTATTTTTTCAGTGTTTCCGAGGACGCGCTGCCTCCCGGTGTGGAATGATCCGTCTTTGAATACAGTCCCCACCCTTTGGAGTTATTGGAATAAGTGCTGTAATCGGTTGCAAAGGCACTGTTTGAGGGCACAAGGGTGAGTATCAAAACCAATATTAGAAAAACAGAAAACGTTCTGACAGTTTTTTTCATATTATTCCTTTCATCCGGATGTTTTTCGGGATAGAGATACAGACTTATCATGTTATAATTCTATCACAAAAACTTCTATACATCCAAAAATAATCTACCGCTTTTTCCTTATAATTTTTCCATAAGAGAATCTTTTATGCAAGTCTGTCAGGAAGCCTTTCCGAAGACTTCTTTGACTCTCTTGCAGCGTGCGTATAGATATTCATTGTGGTACTGACTTCCGAATGTCCCGGCAGTTCCTATACAGCTCCGGACTTTGCTCCTTCAAAAAGAAAAGGCACGATTACCGCTTTGATAACCATGCCTGTTGTGTTTGAATCAAGAAAAGATTTGTTTCTGCCGGACAATTTTGTCCGGTAAGATAAAATCACTATATTATCCCATCATTAATATCTGCCCTATGCAAAAAACACACATCAGAACCCTGAAGCTGCATATACACCGCCGTGAGAAGAGCTTGCCACGACGCCCTTTGCATCCTTGTAAAGCTTTATAAGCTTTACGGTATTGCCCTTCAACTCAAAGTTGACGTTGTCGTAGGTTACTCCATCATATTCATCGTCCTGATGAACATTAACATTGATGATGCCGTTGCTCCTGCACAGGATATCATCTATTTCGTAGCCCTCTTTTTTGATCTTTCGGATGTATTTTTTGGCGCCTGTGTATTTTTTGAATTTTTTAAAAGAAAGCTTTTTGGCTGTATACTCCTTAAAACCATCTCCTGTCCATTTGATGTAATAAGGCTTGTAGGTATGTCCTGTACCTATGCCGAATGAATCCACATAATAATCATAAGCACTCGGATATACCACAAAATCCGCTCCTGTCAGATGTGTCAGTCCTTCGGATGCGTATCTGCACACCGCATCGCCATTTTCAATATAGCAGCACAGGGAAACAGAACCGCTGCCGTATGAACCCATTTCCATTATAAATATCTGCTGATCATCGCTGACCCTGCATATACGCTCGACTTCCGTACTGCAATACAACGAGTTTCCTTCATTATACAGACACTCTGTCTTTTCGTCATTCGCAAACCACAGCTGCTGACCGTTACCCTCGCCATCATCCCTGACCACGGCAAACAACTCTTTATTTCAGTCACCGTCATAGTCTGCGTAATAATCCTTTACTATACTATATCCGCTCTCACCCGTGATCTTCTCACGAAGTGTATCCTGAGCCGCCGCCTTTACACCGGCGGGAAAAAACACCGCAAATGCCAATGTGGCACCTGTACAGAGCATCGCATTTTTCATAATGGTCTTAAGCTTCATGTCATCCTCCCGTTACCAGCACTTGTTTTGAAATTGCCCTTTCAATATCAGAAATATCAGAAATCCACAGTTTCCGGCGTACACGCCTGCAGCTCTTCCTTTGGAATGGACGTAAAGATCCTCACTATGTCCGGATCAAGCTGCGTTCCTGCCACATCCTGTATTATCTTCACGGCTTCTTCATGTGTCCGTTTGTCCTTATATGAACGCCTCATTGTTATGGCGGAATAGGTGTCACATACGGCTATGAGCCGCGCAGCCATGGGAATATCCTCTCCGGGAACACCGAAATAGCCCTTTCCATCCATCCTTTCATGATGATACAGGATCCAGTCCTTTATCTCATCAAAAGAAGGCAGCGTCCTGAGAAGATCCATTGCGATCCTCGGATGCTGCTTCATCACTTCCCATTCCTCTGGTTCCAGCTTTCCCGGCTTATTCAGGATGGACTCGGGTACTCCCAGCTTTCCCACATCATGCAGCAAAGCCGCATATTCAAAACTTACCGGACTTATCCCTTCCTTCATGGATGAAGGCAGATGTCTGTACAGGCACATTGACAGCATCTGTACATTACGGCTGTGTCCGTTCAGGTTCGGATCTCTCGCCTCAATAACACCTATCAGCGTCTCCGTGACCTCAATACTCCTGTCTTTCAGCGTATCAACCAGATGATACAGCAGTACTAACGCCAGTGATACAAATACCGCCCCGAAGAAAAGTATTCCCGCCATCAAGAGATCCGGTCTGCCAAAAAATGCAACTCCAAGATATCCTAAAAGAAAGAAAACAAGCAAAGCAAGACCCGTCTTTTCCCATATCGGTTCGCCGCGCCTGCCTGACAGCATCACATCGGTCGAGTTTTTGATAAACCTGACATATGCAATTATATTCCCCACCATTATGATGCTTCCGATGAGTATAAGCGTTGATATCATTGACCGTCCTCTGTTCCTTTGGCTACAACCCTGCTGTAAATATTATAATTCCGCTGTTTCTATACGATCAAAGGTATATACTGCAAATAACACCGGTGCTCCGGCTACGGAGCAGAAAATTTCCGCCCTGACAAGCTGGCAGCGGTCATCGACAGTGTATTTGCCCACTATCTCATCCGTATTCTCCGGCAGAGCGTACCCCGGCAGCAGCGACTGTGCAGCATCCACCGGAATCGTGGTCTGGTAATACTCATAGTTGTAATCAGCGCTGCTCTCGTCATCCGAATATGCATAGCTTGTGAAGCTCTCTCCCGGCAGAAGCCCCATATCCGAAAGATCAAACTTTCCGAATGCAGTATCCGCAATGTCCTGTCCTGCTGTGACTGTCGCTTTCTTTACCTCCTTAAGCTCCTCTTTTCCATCCGTGTTGGTCACACTGTAAAGCCTGGCCTCAAAGGAATCGCTGCCCAGACCTATCAGTGCACCGGTCAATCCGTTTGCATAGACGTTATTGTCATAGTAGCCGGCTGCCAGATCCGACATATCGGTCACCAACACCGAATCCAGATCATATACACTCTCGACATACTTATCCATCTCATCTGCAGAGATCTTCTTTCCGTTCTTTTTGTTGGCACTTTTTTTTGCGCTGTATGTGTATTTATCCTTTTGGGTAAGCTTAGTACCCTTTTTGTTCAAAACATACTCGGTGAATGCTCCCTTGCCGGTCTCCTCATTGCCGCTTATGACTATGATCTTCTTTGCGGCCTTATCCAGCCGGATGTCATAAACATTTTTTGCCTTTCCAAGCTTTATAACCTTACTGCTGTAGCCATATATCGTAATAGTGTTGGTATTGGCTCCCTGCGCGGTGATCATCTCCGTGACCTTATCGCCATTGATATCCACAAGGCCGTAATATATCGGTATTGCCGAGCCGCTCAGCGCATCTGCTACCGCAAGCTTCTCAGCCTTTGCTGTCAGCTTTTTCTCAGCCTTTGCACTCCGCGACGCAGCATTTGCAGGCACTGCAGGAATTATGAGTGCCGCAGTCAATGCCAGAGCCAGTACTCTCTTAAAAAACATGTTTTTCATTATAAGCCTCCTTTTCAGCCACTGTCATAAGGTATGACCTCTGCCCGGATCCCTTATGGCTGTCCACAGTTTTCTCGTCCCACACACAATATCACAATCCTGCGATTTTTTCAACACCTTCACGCACCGCGGTAGTACTCTTCGAGTCTGGGTCTTGAATTTTCGTAAATCGTCTTTAATCCGGGATCAAACTGTGTACCCATGCCCTCCATGATGATGGCATTGGCTTTTTCAAAATCAAAGGCTTCCTTGTAAACACGCTTGCTGACCAGCGCATCGTAAACATCCGCTATCGCCATTATCCTGGCCTCAAGGGGAATATCCTCACCGGAAAGCTTCTCCGGATATCCTGAGCCGTCCCACCTTTCGTGGTGATAGTGAGCCACATTTTCCGCAACCGTCTTAAAAGAGTCATCATCCGTATTCTGCAGTATATCATGTATAACACGGGCGCCCTCGGCGGCATGCTGTTTCATTTTTTCATATTCCTCGTCCGTAAATCTGCCGGGTTTTCTGAGCACAGCATCATCTACGGCAATCTTACCCAGATCATGCATAGGTGCTGCCTTTATGACATCCTCGCAGAATTCTTCGGACAGGTCGAGTTTGCCTTCCTTCTTGATCTCGTCGATCAGAATGCGGACTCCCTCGCTGGTACGCCTGATATGTCCGCCCGTGGAGTTGTCACGACTCTCGACCATCATCGCCAGACTTAAGATCAGATTGTCATGCATCTCCACGATGCTCTTTGTCTTAATATCCACCTCAGTCTGCAGCTTCTCGTTATAGCTGTCCAGGAGACGAATGTATTTTTTGTTGGCAGTGTCATCCTTAAATGTGACGATATATCCCCTTTTACGGTTTCTTATCAGTATATCGCTGACATTAACATTAAAGATACGCTCCTCCTCCGGATCATCGGGATCACTGTGCAGAATATAGACAAAAGCATTTTCCCCGGGGGCTTTCTTGAAGTTTTCCAGAAAATGTCTGATCTTCCTCTCCGCCGGTCTGTATCCGAACACTCCGTCAACAGCCAGTTGTTTCAATTCGGGAATGATCTTCTGCGCGGATTCATTGCTACCCAAATACCTGTAATCCAGATCGATGGAAATATACCCTATGGACTGATCTCTCACCATGGAATCTATAGCCGTCTCTCCCACGTCATACAGGCTTATACGGTTTGCTATTATGATGTATGTGATCTGTGCCAGCACATATCCCACAGGAACGAGCTCAATCTCGTAACCTTTGATCTTGACTGAAAAATAGCACACCATGCAGACCACCTCAGGTATGAACAGAAGAGTGAGGATACTCCTGGGAACCTGACGTTTTTTGAGCCAGGAGTACACGATAGCCGTCATACCGGCTATGAAGAAAGCGATCACTACCACCCTGAATACAGTGTGCATCCATCCGTACTCCCTGATCAACGTAGGAATCCCATTCACATATTCAAATGATACTCTGGTATAATACAGATCTGAATAACCTATGAGCAATACGGTAATGTAGATCGTGACACATATGGAAAACAGTGTGATCCGGATCCACCTTCCGACTGCGATCTGACACAGGTTCAGAATACACATCAGCATAAAATAGATCAGGAAACACCCTCCTAAGTATATAACCTTCTGACTCAACAGTATCTCCTGCAAGTTCTCGGCTCCGTAATACATGATATAACCGATGTTCGAAATAGGGATCAGCGTAAAGATCACGGTAAGGTTCACGTCAAAACCTTTGTGCCATATATAATTGTAAGCTATTGAGCATAATAACGACAAAGCAAATAAGCTCAGATAAAATATCGTCATTTATTCATTTATCCTCATAAAAAATCTGTAACACGTTCTTAACGCAATGGTTATGACCTGATTATACATCATTCAGCCGTCGTTGTGAAGTCTGTTGATTGTCTGCAGAACGACTGTAATGTGTGTTCACAGCCGGTAAATCTATTATGCATTAATCCTGAATCCTTATATTGATGTCACCTGTATCAGAGGTGATCTCGCATATGCCGCCGTTTGACGAATCAGGGACACTGACATCTCCTGTATCCGAACTGGCGGTAAATTCCTTTCCTGATAAAAGGCTCCCCTTCACATCGCCCGTGTCTGTCTTGATACGGATATCCGTAGCATCACATCCGTTTAAGTTAACATCTCCTGTTTCTGACTTTATATCAAGATCTTTTTCGGTCTTAACATTCTCAAAACTCACCTCACCTGTATCTGTCTTTATATCGAGATTGTCTGATGCCTTCATGTTCGTCAGACTGATATCACCGGTGTTGGTCGTAAATCGGGAATTTGCGGAAGAGACGTCCTTCAGATCCACATAACCCGTGTCGGAACTCATCATAATATCTGCTGTATTTATGTTTGAAAGATGCAGATCTCCCGAATCCGAGGTGATCTCGGTAATGCCGAAGTCCATATCCGCGATCTTTACATCACCTGAGTCCGTACTGATATTGAGCTTATCGAATGTGTCTTTGGTGAGATAGACCTTTATCTCCGGAGATTCCATGTCAAATCCGACGTAAAAAAACGTATTTTTCTGTTTTTTTACACTGATATTCAGAACATCGAAATCAACCTTAACCTCATGAGGCTGGTCTGCATATTCTCTGCAAACAACACGGCACTTGCCGTCGGCAGACTTCTCGAATACCACATTTGCTGTATCCACATTTATGTTGATATCGGTAAAATCTTCTTCCACATCATAGCTTTTGGTAACCAGCTCCCTTGTGTTCATGTTTCTGAAATCAGAGCCATTTGACACAAAAGCTATAACACACATTATAACACCTACTAATATAAGTGCTGCTGCTGTTATGAGTAAAATAGTACGGGTCTTCATTTTTCGTTTCCTCCTTTTGGGGTCTGCAGTTTTCATGATCTGTCCTTGTCTTTCCTGACAAATAAAGATTTGATCCACAGGACCAGCTTCTCGGACAGCCACACTATTCCTTTTGAGATCAGGACGTTCAGATAGAACATCAATATCGTAAGTCCGGCTAACAGGAACGCTCCTCCCAGCAGGAATACGCCCGGCATTACATTTCCGGTACACATAAAATAGATCGAACACGGCACCGCGATGACAGCTCCCAGAGCAAATGCTATGTTT
Organism: Lachnospiraceae bacterium; assembly: GCA_017540915.1. The sequence continues at coordinate 4,040 of JAFYAD010000275.1, read as the reverse complement.
ATCGCATATACACTGATCAGGATGCACCAGATAGCAATATAAAGCGAGAACAGCACCGATGCAAAAGCTATCAGCAGCGGGATCCACAACGGCGCTCCCACGATCAAAAGAACTATCTCCCATGCCCGGAGATTTCTCTCGGGTTTCACCCTTCCCGCAACAAGTTTTGTGAGAGGAGTTTCTGTCATGATCTGCTCAGCTATCCTGTCCACGGAACCCACGGCCTCTACCGCTTCCTCCTCGGTCATCCCCTCCTCCATACGGTCGTCGATCATCTCCTCGTAAAACGCCAGACGCTCGTCCACCTCACTGCGGGAGAGATAGGAAAGCTTAGTCCTGAGTGTTCTTAAAAATGTCTCCTTATTCATTTTCGCCCTCCTCTCTGGTTATGTACCGGTAAATGGAAAGAATCTCTTTGAAATCTTCCCTGAATTCATCAATTCGGGACAGCCCCTTTTGTGTGATATGATAGTATTTTCTGAGTCTTCCGTTGAGCTCCACGCTCTTCACTGTCAACATCTCCGACATTTCAAGTTTTTTCAGTATAGTATACAACGTTGACTCCGACAATTCCACGTAAGGCTTCAGATCTTTGATGATCTTGTAACCGTAAGAATCCTCATTCTTGATCGCTGCTAACACGCACGCATCTAAGAGACCGCGTTTAAGCTGTATGTCCATGTTCTACCTCCTTTCATAATATACCTCCTTTCGTATTATACCACTTATAGCGCTATACATCCGTTGATGGTATGTATCGTATCACGAGGTATATCATTTGTCAAGGTATAAAATAAAAAAATTTTTAATGAAATCTGTATTTGACCCGCTGTCACACAAAAAAAGTCCCACAGCCGGAAAACTCTCTGTTTTCTGTCTGCAGGACATTTAACCTGTCAATATATCTTGCCTATCTCACCCGTTATCCCGTACTTTTGACGGAACTCCTCAAGGTCTGCGGCATTTCTCACAAACATGTCTTCTTCAAAGGCCTTGGTGTGAATATCCTGAAATCCCGCCACCTGCTCGCCGTTGCAGATACTGCATTTCAGAACAGGTCTTTTGTTTTCCGTATCATAGGAAAGGGGTTGCTGTTTCTTTTTATGGAAAAACATAGGCTGCCTCCGTGGGTCATGAACCCAACATCGGATACATATAATCATCCCTTAAGCTGATGCCGTAGCCCTCAGCCGCGGCCCATCCGCCGCCATAGGGATTTTCCTGTATTCCGAGCCACTCCACATAGGGAGATGTTCCGCGTTTTACATATTCAAAGCGGGGATCCACACATTCGCCGTTCAGCTCTTCAACCGTGGAATATGCTTTCAGATGCTGAACCTGTGCTCGTATTCCCTTTCTGACGCTCTCAAATGTCTCTCCGGCTGCACCTCCGCCAACGGCACCGATACCTGCAAAATTGCACTGCTCCGGACTCACATCGCCTCCGAACTGAAGATATCCGGTCTCCTTACATACCTGGGCGAATACCACCTCTGCCCTGATGCCCTCGGCCTCAGCCTCCTCATAAACGATCTCACAGAAATCATCGATAGTCGGAGCCCCGAAAAGATCGTATGTTTCCGCCGGGTAGGTGCGTCCGCTGTTCTCATAGAAGCGTACCATCTGGTCGATGGATGTATTGGAATCACCTGCGATCATATAGCCCATGGTGACTTCCTTGGTATTGCTGGCCTCTGACAGGGCAACGGTTCCATCGGAAAGATTGTAGAACGTCTTGATCCTGTAATACAGAGTCTCACCTGCGGAAGCAGATCCGGAGTCTGTATACGTCATGACTGTCGCGCCTTCTGCCTGTGGCACTGTAGCCACCACTTTATAGCCCTTATTCTCGGATACGGAACGTAAGATCCTGTAACCGCTTGCACCCTGTACCGTCTCCCATTTCAGCTTAACTCCGACAGAACCGGATGTGGATACCTTTGCATTTTTGAGCAATGGTGACTCAGCGCTGCTGATGATCTGAGTCTCCGTATAATCTCCGGAACCGGTCACCGGCTGATCGCCGGTCTCATCCTGCATAGCCCTCATGGTGTAGTAATATGTGCCACCGGTCTCAACATTTCTGTCGATATAATACTGCTTGCCTTCCGGATCTGCCGTATATACAAGTTCCAGATCCCCCACATCCGAAGTTGCGCGATATATCTCGTAACGTGAAGCACCGTCTACCGGATACCATGCCAGCTTGACGTTATTCTTGGATGTGTATCTGAGTGTTTTTATCTCAGGTGCTGAAAGACAGGTAGCGTCGTAAGCCGGAGATCTTGAACCGCTGTTGTCCTCGCCTCTCACATCAAAGCCCGCTGCTACCTTGTATCTGTATGATACACCGGGCTCTGCTCCCCTGTCCTTGTAGAAGGTCTTGTTGACATATTCATCATACAGCTCAAACTCGCCATCGTCCTGTGCACGATAGATATTGTACCACTGTGCACCCTCCACGGGAGCCCAGCTGATCTTCATGAAGCCTTCCTCACCGTTCTGCTTGATACCGGTGATGGTGGTCTTACCGAGGGTGTATCCGTATCTGGCCTTTGAATACTGGCTGTATATCTTATAACCGTCTATCTTTTTGAAAGAACATACCCTGTAGTAATACTTTTTGCCGTGAGCAGTCACTATGTCTTCCATGTATGTGTCTTTGGTGGTGCCCAGCTTTTCATAGCCTGAGTTCTTGCTCTCGGAACGGTATACCACATAGCCGGTGGCACCCTCTATCTCATCCCAGCTCACCGTGATGGTATCCGATTCAAAAGAAGATACCGTGATGACCGGGATAGCAGCCTCATCCACCTGGGAATCCAGATACTCCACGATACCGTCGGAATCAGCTTTTGCCAATGCCTTCAATCCGCTGTCCGATCCCAATACAGCCGCATCATCAGCATTTGACACAAAAGCATGCTCCACTATGATGCCGCAGATACCGTATTTTTTACTATCCCTGATGACAGAGTAATAATCAGCCTTCGATCCGTCCTTATACTCTATGGAATCCGCGGTTCTGACCTTTGTGCCTCTGTCATACATTCCGTAAGCGGTCAGCTTGTCCTGGATCGACTGTGCCAGCTCACCGCCCACCACCGACAGCTCACTCTTATAATTTGCGTTGGGATAATAGACCTCGGATCCCTTTGCGGTAGAAGACGCCGCCGAATTATTGTGGATCGAGATAAAGAAATCCGCATTCACGGAATCCGCATATACAACCCTGTCCGTAAGCCCCACAAAAGTATCGTCTGTTCTGGTCATATATACCGTGATGTTATCATACTGAGTGAGGAAATCACGGAGATACAACGCAATGGAAAGGTTTGCGTCTTTTTCAATGACACCGTTTCCCGATGCTCCGTTGTCGTGTCCGCCATGTCCCGGGTCGATCACTATTACATAATCACCCTGATGTTCATCCAGCGCTGCCTTTGCATCCATCGGAATCGCCATGACAAGCACCACCATCGCCAGAATTAACGCTAAAAATCTCTTCATAACAAAAAACACCTTTTAAAAAAATCCTGATTATTTCGTGATGACCGTTCCGGTCTCGCCGTTTCCTATGATAACACGGCGGATAGCCGAATCACCGATAAACTCATCGGCCGCAGCAAGCTTGGGCAATATGGTACCCTTCTCAAAGCCGCCTTCTGTCACAAGTTTCTTTAACTCTGCTGTAGATATCTTATCCAAAGCCTTAGCGTGATCCGTTCCGAATCCATCGTAAACATAGTCGGTTCCGGTCAGTATCATAAGCTCCTCGGCGTCAAGACTGTCAGCCAGCGCAGCTGCCGCAAGGTCTTTCTCTATGACCGCGGAGGCTCCGGTCAGCGCATGTCCCTGAGCCAGTACCGGAATTCCGCCACCGCCGCAGGCGATGACCACCGCATCTGCCGCAAGAAGCGCTCTTATGGCATCGATCTCTATGATCTTCATTGGTTTCGGTGCAGCCACGATCCTCCTGTAACCGCCCTCAACCTCCGTGACATGATTGCCCTTTCGATCCTGTATAAGAGCATCCGTCT
>JAFYAD010000274.1 GCA_017540915.1 Lachnospiraceae bacterium | reverse complement strand
GGTGGCGGCTCTTGCCGCCATTGAAGAGCTTATCGCAAATATGGGAGTATGAGCCTCTTGCTATGAACAATTACTATCAATACAAACGTGTGCTGATGTTTTTAGCCTGCGTCATGTTTGTGACTTTGGAGACAGCAATATTTTACATAATGTATTCCGGAGAGTTCATGATGCTCTCGCGGTTCCATTATTACCGCAGAGGACATTGGGCTATCGTGGGTATCTATGTTGTGCTCATGGTGATCTTTCTGGTGGCTTTTCAGGGGTTCCGTGTGGGATACCTGCGCAATTACGATGTGCTTTATTCCCAGTGGATCTCATTTATGGCGCTGAATATCGTGACATATATTGAGCTTTTGCTGATCGGTCAGATGAAGTTTATGACAGCTATCGTACCTGTGCTGAAGATGACCGGCGTGCAGATGGCCATAAGCTTTGCATGGACCATATGTACCCGTTTTGCATACGCCAGAGTTTATCCGCCTCATCAGATGTTGCTCATATATGATGAGATCGACCCTTCGAAACTTGAGGAGAAACTTACACGGCGTGGAGATAAATACCAGATCAAGGAAAAGATAGCTTTGAGCTGCGGAATGGCTGCGGTTCAGGCTAAGATGCAGGAGTACGATACCGTTTTGATCGGTGATATACCTGCTCATGAAAGAAATCATCTCATGAAGTATTGTTATTGGTACAACATCAGGTGCTATGTTGTGCCGAAGCTGTCAGACATTATGGTGACGGCTGCTTCAAAGATCGATCTTTTTGATACGCCGCTGTTTTTGAGCCGGAATAACGGCATCAACTTTATACAGAGCGCGGTTAAGCGTTTGATGGATCTGACAGCGGGCATACTGGGTACCATCATCGCATCACCCATCATGCTGACCATAGCCATAGCTATAAAGGCTTATGACGGCGGACCTGTGTTTTACAGGCAGGAGAGGGTGACCAAGGACGGAAAACTCTTCAAGATATTTAAGTTCCGCTCTATGATAGTGGAGTCCGAGAAGACAGGAGCAAGACTTTCAAGTGCCGATGATGACCGCATAACGCCGGTGGGTAAGATAATCCGCAGGACTCATTTCGACGAGCTTCCACAGCTTTTCAATATCATCATAGGTGATATGAGCCTTGTGGGACCCAGACCGGAGCGCGCGGATATTATGGAAAAATATAAAAATACCATACCGGAATTCCCCTTCAGATTGAAGATGAAGGCGGGACTTACGGGATATGCGCAGGTTTACGGACAGTACAATACCACACCTTATGACAAGCTGAAGATGGATCTGACATATATAGAGAACTACTCGTTATGGCTTGATTTCAAGATCTGTGTTTTTACAGTTAAGATACTGTTCCAAAAGGAAAAATCCGAGGGCGTTGCAGCAGGCAGCACGGATGCTCTGGGTTCAAACCATATCATCAAACGCAATGATGCAAGTTACTATGATTTCAGGCCGTTTTTAGAGGATGGTGAGACAGACTCCAATGACAAACAGTACAAAGACGAAGGTCACGACGATAGTACCGGCGTATAATGCGGCCGCATATATCAACAGAGCAGTCGATTCGGTGCTGGAACAGGATGACCATAATCTTGTGATCGTGGTAGATGACTGTTCTACAGACGATACAGAGGATAGGCTGTCAATATATGCAGATAATCCGAGAGTTACGGTGGTAAGGCAGGAACAGAATTCGGGTGTTGCCGCTGCACGCAATAAAGGCATAGAGCTGTGCAAAACGGAATATGTGGCATTTCTGGATGCCGATGATTTCTGGAAACCCGGTAAGCTTGCGGCGGAACTGCGCATGATCGAGAACACGAAAGTTTCCCTGGTGTGTTGCGCCAGGGAGTTATTTACGTCTGAGGGAGAATCTCTGGGGCGTGTTATCGGTGTCAGGGAGCGAATATCGAGAGCCGATCTTTTGCGGACAAATATTATCCCCTGCGGTTCGGTTCTGGTCTCAAAAAACATAGTTTCGGAATTCGGCTTCCGGTATTCACAATATCATGAAGACTACATACTGTGGCTTAAGATCACTGAAAAATACGGTCCGGCCGGAGGGATAAACGAGCCTTTCCTCTGCAGTGTTCTGTCTGAGGGCGGTAAATCCCGCAATAAATTCAGATCCGCCATGATGCAGTACGGCAGTCTGAAGTGCGCCGGCGTCGGTTTTTTTGCGCGCATACCATATATGATATCGTACATGGTCGAAGGCCTGAAAAAATATCACGGGTGATCAATGATGAAAAGAGGCTGTTCAAAGTGGCTTTGTGGTTAAAAGAGACAATTAAATCCTTTTTGCAGTCTGTATTATTGCCTGCTGTATATAAAATGGCAGCAGGAAAGCCGGTGGATGAAAGGCTTGTGATATTGAGCGACTGTCATCATGACAAATGCCCTTACAGCATGATGCGTATGCGGGACTATCTGACCGGGAATACTGATTACAAAGTTATGGAGATCTACAGAGATTACAGTAAGGGCAGTTTTTACGCATTGAAAGAGAGCATAGACTTCATGCGGCACTATGCTGTGGCATCCTATGTTTTTATTTGTGATAATCATCTGCCTGTGGCAGGGGCAAAGAAACGCAAAGAGACGAAGGTTGTGCAGCTGTGGCACGCCGGAGGAGCTTTGAAGCGATTCGGATATGACAGTGAGTGGAATATTCCCTCCAGCTATAAGGGGGGAAATGTGTTCGGCAATTACGATATGGTGACAGTATCCGCGGATTACGCGGTTAAACCCTTTTCGAGCGCCATGAGGATCGATGAACACACAGTGCGCGCCACGGGTATATCCAGGACCGATTACTGTTATGACAGGTCATATATAGACAGACAAAAGAAAAAATTTGCGGAGAAACATCCCGGGGCAGCCGGCAAAAAAGTCATACTGTGGGCGCCTACTTTCAGGGGCAGCGCCTCCGATCCCATGTTTTTCGGAGGGGATGAGATAGAACGGCTGAAAAACGAGCTCTCGGACAGGTATTACATTATCAGAAAGCTGCATCCTCATGCAAAAAGACGGGCTGAGATGAATGATTCCGACATGAGTTCCGAGGCTTTGATGCTGGTTTGCGACATCATGATCACGGATTATTCGTCCATATTATATGATTATAGTTTATTGCAAAAGCCGCTGATACTGTTTGCTCCCGACCTTGACACATATGTGAGGGAAAACGGGTTTTACGAGGATTATGACAGTATACCGGCACCTCACGTCACGACATACGACGGTCTTGTGCATGCGGTCCGTGATGCGGAAGAATGCTTTGACGCAGATGCCATGAATGCCTTCAGGAAGCGCACCATGACATATTGCGACGGTCATGCGACCGAGAGGATTATAATGGAGATAATGAAAAATGAAAACCCTTAAGAGATTTTTTACCGACCTGAAAAAATATTTTTTTTACATCAGAATCTCGGCAGGTTCGGCATTGAAGAGTGAGGTGGCGGACAGCTACCTTAACTGGATCTGGCTCGTGCTGGATCCTCTGTGTATGATGTTTGTTTACGCGTTTGTATTCGGTGTCATATTCGAAAAAAAAGAGCAGTACTTTCCCTTGTTCATTTTCGTGGGACTTACACAATGGAATTTTTTTTCCACCTGTGTCAAGAAATCCGTGAAGATGGTGAAGAGAAACAGATCCATAGTTTCAAAGGTCTACCTGCCAAAGGTTATCCTGCTGTTTACGGAGATGGGAGTCAATTCTTTTAAGATGCTCATGAGCTTTCTGGTGGTCTTTGTGATGATGGCAGTGTACGGTGTGGTGCCCAGTTTTAAGATACTGTACGTCATCCCCATGGTCCTGATAGTATATCTGTTTACCTTTGGAGTGATGTGCATATGTATGCATTTCGGTGTGTATATCAGTGATCTCGGTAATGTGATAGAGATTTTGATGAAGCTTCTCTTTTACGGCACGGGCATAGTGTTCGACATCCGTACCAGAATGGGAAAACATTACCCTGAGCTTGCGACACTGCTGTCAAAAGGCAATCCTATGGCGTACACCATCATAAGCTCAAGGGACGCCATGCTGTATAATACTTCGCCGGAGATCAAGTGGATCTTCATATGGTTGGGGATATCGCTGGTGTTGGATGTTTTGGGCATATTCCTGATCTACAAAAACGAAAACAGCTATGTTAAGGCAATCTGATGCCGAAACTGCCGGCTATATTCCGGCAACACAGCTATAAGCGAGGACATCATGAAAAACTCAAATGAAGAGATAAAAGAGAAAACTGCGGAGACCGTGCTGACGGATATGCAGGATCCGGAGGAGGGTGCCGAGGGCGGCGTCGGAGTGAAAAAAAAGAAAAAGAAACGCCGCTTCGGAAAAAACCTTCTGAAGAAGATGAAGATCAAAGATGAGAGCGGAAAGCTGCGCGGTAAATACATTCCGGAGGGCGGAGAGTTTATACCTGCGGTGACTCTCGACGATGTGCATATAACATATAACACGATGCAGGCAGTGTCCATCAAAGGATCCATAGGACGCGGGCTTATGCACCGTACCAAATATGAGGCTGTCAAAGGTGTGTCGGTGGAGGTGGCCAGAGGTCAGATAGTCGGCATCACGGGAACGAACGGCGCCGGTAAATCCACTCTTCTGCGCGCCATAGCAGGTATTTTTTCACCGGATAAGGGAGATATAGATCTCCATGGGAATACCGTGTCACTGTTGGCCATAGGTGTGGGATTCCAGAAAGATCTCACCGGGCGCGAGAACATTTTGCTCTCCGGTCTTTTGCTGGGATTTTCGAAGCAACAGATAGAGGAAAAGACGGATGAGATAATCGAATTTGCGGGTATTGGCGATTTTATAGACAGGCCTGTGTCCACATATTCTTCCGGAATGTATTCGAAGCTTGCGTTTGCGGTCACCACAACATTGGAGACGGACATAATGCTCATCGATGAGGTGCTGGCGGTAGGCGACAGAAAGTTCAGGCGTAAGAGCTTCAGACGCATGAAAAACCTCATATCCAACAGGGAGCATACATTTTTTATCGTGTCGCATTCGGAGGATTCGTTGAGGAACCTCTGTGATACGGTTTTGTGGCTGGAGGATGGGAAGGTCGTGATGTACGGACCGGCAAATGAGGTGCTGGACGCTTACGAGAAAAACACGGGAGACAATGCATCGGATGGTACGGAGGACGGTGTCGCAGCGGGAGATGACCTTCCGGATGTCGACAGCTCGACAGAGTAGTTTTTGTGTATTAACAACGGACAGGCAGGGGGTAGCCTGACGTAACAGTAACAGGTTGATGCAAAATGTGGAGGGGGATCATATGAGACTTGAATTTTTGGGGGCAGACAGAGAAGTTACGGGAAGCTGTCATTACGTGGAGTTTGCAGACACCAGGTTTTTGGTTGACTGCGGAATGGAGCAGGGTGTTGATATCTATGTCAATCAGGAGATTCCGGTCAATGCCTCGCTCATAGACTATGTTTTCGTGACCCATGCACATATTGACCACTCGGGTC
>JAFYAD010000273.1 GCA_017540915.1 Lachnospiraceae bacterium | reverse complement strand
CCAGCATCTGGTTGAGGGTCTGCTCCCTCTCATCGTGTCCGCCGCCCATGCCTGTTCCGCGGCGTCTTGCAACGGCGTCTATCTCGTCAATGAACACTATACATGGCGCGTTCTTTTTTGCCTCGGAGAAAAGATCCCTCACTCTGGCAGCGCCGACACCCACGAACATTTCCACAAAATCGGATCCGGATATGGAAAAGAAAGGCACACCGGCCTCACCTGCTATGGCTTTCGCAAGCAGAGTCTTACCTGTTCCGGGAGGTCCAACCAACAGAACTCCCTTGGGTATTCTGGCCCCCAGCTCAGTGTATTTGCCGGGATCTTTCAGAAAATCAACCAGCTCCGCCACTTCTTCTTTTTCCTCTTTCAGTCCCGCAACCCCGTCAAATCTGACGTTATTATCCTCTATTGCAAGCTTTGCACGGCTGCGCCCGAAATCCATCATGCGGCTGTTTCCGCCCGCTCCCGAACCTGTCAGTATTATGAACAGTATGAACATCGCACCGAACACCAGTAACATCGGCAGCAATGACATGATCCAGCTCTCTTCCGGAACCTTCTCCATGACATAATTGGAGAAATTATCATCCTGCATGATCTTTTCGACTTCGGTGACATCGGAAACATAGAACTTTCTTTCAGCACCGTTGCTAAAGAGCACCGTGACCTCACCCGTAGGAACATGCTGTGACGGTTCAATGTCTACGGACAGAACATTCCCTGCCTTTATGTCCGCCGAAAAATCGTCGATATTGTAATCCGACGGTTTTCTGCTGCCCACCGTCATCACGTACCATATCACTATAATAGCAATGATGATACCCGCATAAATAAAATATCCGCCAAAACCTCTCTTTTTCATCTACTCTTCCACCTGTACAACGCCTATATAAGGCAAATTTCTGTATTTCTGGGCATAATCCATTCCGTAACCCACCACAAACTTATCCGGGATCTCGAATCCCTTGTAATCAACTTTGACCTCTGTCACTCTGCGCTCCGGTTTGTCTAACAGAGTGCACAGCTTCATGGACGCCGGCTTTCTGCCCTTCAATACCGTCATGAGATAGCTTAAGGTATTTCCGGAATCAATGATATCTTCCACTATCAGAACATCTTTCCCCTCCAGGGGCTCATCCAGATCTTTCAGAATCCTCACCCTGCCGGTGGATTCGGTACCGTTTCCATAGCTTGAAACAGACATAAAGTCGAATGTCACGGGCTCCTTGATATGCTTGGCCAGCTCTGTGGTAAAGAAAACGCCGCCCTTTAATATACTGATGATGTGTATCACCTTACCCTCGTAATCAGAACTGATCTGATCTGCCAGTTCACAAATACGTTTTTCAACCTCTTCTTCGGAGATCATAACATCTATTCTCTCATCCATAAAAGCCTCCCACCCGGGATCAGTCTCTCATATCGACGCTGATCACCGCAACACGCTTTGTATTTTCGTCAACACGGCATATGTATGCGTCTCTCACCCCCGGAATCCACAGGATATCCTCGTCGTCGCATATCACAAAACAATCTTCCCTGCGATAAGCCGGGATCTTCATGTCTATAAAGATCCTGTTCACCCGTTTCCTGTGTCCCTGACTGTCTATCACCATCTCATCGGAGGCCTCGACTTTTCTCATATGCACACAACCATTGATTTTATCATAATCAAAGAATTTAGTACACTGTTTTTTTTCAACTGTGATACTTCCGTCCTCCGCGACAGAAATACCCGGAGCCTCAGTGATATCCCAAACTTCTATGTCAAAGCTCCATTTTCCCCCGGTATCTAAGTCGTGCCCGGTATCCGGCTTTCCGTCATTTACCTGTCTGCCGTCTGCCTGCCAGTTATCTGACTGCCTGTCACGGCGCACCACGACTGCACATCCCGTTTTGTATGCCGTCATACCGTAAGGCAGCACGACCTGTTTTCCGGTATCACAGCTCACAAGCCCCATAACGCTGCTAATGTGGGTTTCGGATATATCCTTTGCCCTGCCGGCGCATTTTATCAGGATGCTTCGCACCAGCATGTCCTTCAATGCCTCGTCAGTCTTTGCAAAACGCTCCGTCATCAGGTGATATTCCCGGATACCCCTGTAATCACATTCTTCGACACAGCTCTCATATTCATGTGCTACGCTGCGCGTCAGAAAAGCCTCTATTGCGGAAAGCCTGTCCGCAGCTGCGGCAATATGCTCCACTGTTCTCTCATTTATCTGGCTCAGGGACGGTATCGTCACGTTTCTCAGGCGGTTACGACTGTATGCGTTGTCCGTGTTGGTCACATCCGTCACATATTCCTGACCACGCTTCTTTATATATTCCAGTATTTCCGCTTTCGTCACAGACAGAAGAGGTCTTATGATGTTTCCCGTCACCGGACGCATACCTGTAAGTCCTGTTATGCCCGTACCTCTCGCAAGGTTAAACAATACCGTTTCGGCCTGGTCATCCATGTGGTGCGCAACGGCGATACGTGACACCTTCCCCCGTAAAGCCGCATCGCGGGCGTATTTATCAAAGATCCCGTATCTGATACGGCGTCCCGCCTCCTCCACGGTCTGTGAGGCTGCCCTTGCCTCTGCCATAACATCCCGTTTTTCTACGGATAACGGCACGCCGGCTTTTCGGCAGAGCTCCATCACCAGCTCCACATCCCTGTCGGCATCCTCTCTTATCATATGATGGACATAAACACAGTGCAGACCAAAGCCTTCTCCGCATTTTTCAATGAGAAGCCGGTTGTATTCCGTCAGCACAAAAAAAAGAGCTACCGAGTCCGCGCCACCCGAAAGCCCCAAAATGACCTCGTTGCCTTGGTCGATCATTTTATTTTTTTGTATGAAATCAATGATCTTTTTTTGAAAATCCATCATCGCCGCTACTTTTCCCTGAAGATTATCTCATCATCGTACACCAGCCCAAGCTTGGTCTTGGCCATATCCTCCACATAATCCTGCGAGTTGATATACTGTTCGTATTTCTCCAGATCTTCCCTGCGCTTTTCCTCATTTTCAAGCTGGCTTTTAAGGCTTTCCTCTCTAGCGATATACAGCTTGTTTTTCTGATATAGTTTTACTATCTGAAAGGACAGCGCAACGCACACCATGACGACCACGGCTGTTATAAAAAACATTGTTCTCTTGTTTTTTCTCTTTATCTCTAACATATATACTCCGCAGCTACTTTAAACATACTCGAAAAGATCTGCCGCCTCTTCCTTTTTGGTGGTCTTCTGTACATCTTTGACCTTTACTGCAACCGTTTTATTTCCGAAGGCGATCTCTATAACATCCCCTGCCTTGACATTTTGGGATGCCTTTGCAACCTTGCCGTTCACGCTCACCCTGCCTGCATCACAGGCATCATTGGCTACAGTGCGCCTTTTTATCAGTCTCGAAACCTTCAGGAATTTATCCAGCCTCATGGGTTCGTTTGTCGAACCTGTATCCTTATCGCCCATGAGCATTAACCTCCGATTTTTTTAAATCATATATGAAATATTATATCGTTTGATATATATTTGTCAACTACTATATTTCAATCAGTGCTGTTCGCAGCCACTTTTGGGCAGCATTTTGTATGTCATATAAAGCTGCTCCGCAATGGCACGCATACCTGCCGTATTCGGATGTCCGTTCTGTTTGGATATGTTCTGCAGCAGCAGACACTCAATTCCGAAGTGATCGCATGCCTCAATCTGTATCTCCCTTATCTGGGACGTTATCTCATCATTGATGATGTTGATAAATTTTGAATCCGGATTGTAACGTTTCAGGTAATCCAGCATATAGCAGAATGCAGGGCCGAAGGATTTGAGGTTCTCCTCATTCCAAAAGCCGTATTTAGTGGCACCCACCGGAGAACCTGCCCAAAAATCGTTGGTGCCTCCGAAAATGATGATAAGATCCGGCTTCGGCGAGTTTTCCCCCAGTTCTCTCTTCATCCTGTAGATAAACGAAGTCTTCACCCCATCCCTGTCCGGATATCCGGAATAGCACACCGCGCTGCCGCTGTAGCTGCAGTTGGTCACCGGCGAAAGCCCCGATTCCTTCTCGAAAAGCTTCCACCAGGTATTCTCAACGCCTTTGAGATCATTTTCGCACTCATTTCCACCGTCCGTATACCACGCTTCATAATCTTCAGGTATGTAGCCCTTGTATGTGGAATAGGAATCTCCTATTATGCCGAATGTTTTCATAACTTCCTCCATGGTCAATTCATTGTCGCTATTCTGAGATTAACAGATAGGTCCCTTCGCCCGGATCCCCGGTTTTCGTGATACGTGTCCCGCATCAGTCTCCGTCGGTGGTCAGGCTGTCTAACAGCTCCGCAAGCGACGCAAGGTACGCACTGTTAAGCTCCTCAACGGTAGATGCGCTTGAGATTCCGTCAGTTCTGCCACCTGTTTCGGAATCCTCCTCTCCGTCATTATCGGTACCATCCTCTTCCGAAGTGTCTTCTCCCTCATCTTCACCGGTGTTTTCGGAATCTTCACCGTCATCTTCAGATGTCTCCCCGGCCGTGCCGTCACTCACCATATCAGAATCTCCTATAGTGATGGTAGCGCTCCCGGAATGAACCACCAGCTTTTTTTGCCATGTCTCATAACCCGGAGCATTCACGGTAACCACATGCACACCGTATTCCACCTCTTTGGTAGCGGTGGTATCCACCACCACATCATCGATGGACAGGATCGCATTATCAATCCCCATCTCGAAGGTGAGAACGCAAAGTTCCGGACCGTCGCCCTCATATTGGGAAAGATCCACCTTCGTGACCTCGCCCCTTTTTATCTTAACCTTTTTTGTATCCCCGTAACCTTTATTTGCCACGGACAGCATGTATTTTCCCACAGGAAGCTCCATCACCATATCGGGAACCACAGTGGTATAAACGCTCGTCCCCAGAGACAGCCACCCGCCCTCAAAGAGCTCGGTGTTGTACAGCAGCAGTGTACCATGGCTTTTGGTGATGCGAATTGAATAAATATCACGGTCACTGCCCTGTATTGAAAGGACATCGATATCGGAAATATTGGAAACCGGTACTTCCTCACCTGCGGAGAAAACCCTGATATCATCGCTCAGCCTGTATTTGGTCTGCCCTAACAGCATATATCCCTCGTCGGCATACATGGTGAAATTCTTCACATCCTCCTGATACCAGGACTCACCCGAAAGTTTCACCATGGTCAGTACCGCGTTCTCATTCGGTCTTCCCAGATAAACCACACGTCCCAGCTTCAGATCTTCCGCCTCGATGTAATCATCGTATTTGTTGAGAAAAATGGTATTATCGTCATAGTGATACTGATAGGTTCTGTCCATGCCGATCCTGCCCACCGCGATGATCTTTTCCTCTTTATCCATAGCAGTTATCATGTACTGCACATCGGTATCTATTGCCGAGAGATCGATCTCTTCCGCATTTCCGTCCGGTTCGTCATCTTCGGAGTTCATTATCGCCTCCCTGTCGACAGGCGGCTCATAGGGCACATTCTGCCTGCTGCCGTCCGAGCAGGCGCAAAGACACAGCATGATAAAGAGCAGAACATATCCACGTATTATGTTTTTACCAAATGATCTTCCAATCATATGATCACTGTTCTCCCCGTGTTTTGAGCCTTTCCGCCTCTCCCAGAAGGTACTCCCTCGTGTTCAGCGACGGATCCTCCAGGACATCATCCAGCAGCTTCTTGAGTGCAGCTCCGAGGGTTCTGCCGGGTTTGTAACCCAAAGCCTTCAGATCGTTGCCGTCGACAGCGAGCCCCTTTAAGTTTACTGCCTCTCCACTCCTCTTTATGTCCTCAGCGATACTGCGCAGTTCTTCTATTCGCCTTAACTTGTCGGCTCTCATGTAATCGCTCTGCGCCATTGTATCTGCGGTCTGCAGTGCCAGCAGACCCTCTATGTTCTCCGCTCCGATGCGGTTGATAAGCCTCCTGACCTGACGCCTTTCGGCCTCGGTTCTCACATCATGATACAGGACAAAACGGCACACCTTTGAAATGGTATCATTATCGCTCTTCAAGCGCTTTAATATCTTTTTGGACAGTTCCTCGCTCACTGCCTGATGCCCGTGAAAATGGTCTATCCCCCGTTCATCCACTGTGTGGCATACAGGTTTGCCCATATCGTGAAACAGCGCCGCAAGCCTTATGACCTTATCCGGCGGTGTGTTTTCCAATACCTTCAGGGTATGCTCTTCTACATCATAGCAATGGTGCGGGTTATTTTGAGGCACTCCCACTATGGCATCGTACTCCGGCATGAACACTTTCGTAAGACCTGTTCTGTAACAGTCCCTGAT
>JAFYAD010000272.1 GCA_017540915.1 Lachnospiraceae bacterium | reverse complement strand
CATCCGGAAGGCTACACTGCAACGGATATCATGAGCCGTATGAAGAGAATGCAGGGATATAACGTGCTGCATCCCATGGGATATGACAGTTTCGGTCTTCCTGCAGAGCAGTATGCCGTAAACACAGGCAATCACCCCAACGGCTTTACACAGGAGAACATCAAGGTTTTCTCAAAACAGTTGAAGGAACTGGGCTTTGATTATGACTGGTCAAAGATGATAGCTACCAGCGATCCTGAGTATTATAAGTGGACACAGTGGATATTCAAAAAGCTCTATGAGGCAGGTTACGCCAAGTATATCGACATGCCGGTTAACTGGTGCGAGGAGCTTGGTACCGTTCTGTCCAATGACGAGGTCATCGACGGCAAGAGCGAGAGAGGCGGTTTCCCTGTAGTCCGCAAGAATATGAAACAGTGGGTTATCGATCAGCCTGCTTTCGCCGAGAAGCTCCTGGAGGGTCTTGAGGAGATCGACTGGCCGGAGTCTACCAAGGAGATCCAGCGCAACTGGATAGGCAAGAGCACCGGTGTTGAAGTTGATTTTGATATTGTGGGCGGCGGTTCTTTCTCTATATTTACCACATGTATAGAGACTATCTACGGTATCACTTTCATGGTGCTGGCACCGGACGGTGATATTGTGAAGGGGCTGATGGACCGAGTTGAGAATAAAGACGAGGTTCAGGCTTATATCGATGAGACTTTAAAGAAAAACGATATGGACCGTACCGAACTCAACAAGACCAAGTCGGGCTGCAGGCTTAAAGGCATCAAAGCAATCAACCCTGTTAACGGCAAAGAAGTTGATGTTTTCATAGGTGATTTCGTGCTGGCAAGCTACGGAACAGGTGCGGTCATGGCGGTTCCGTCCCACGACCAGCGTGACTTTGAGTATGCCGTGGCTCACAATATCGACATGATCCAGGTTATAGACGGCGCAGATGTCAGTGAGAAAGCCTTTGAAAAATATGATTATCTCGGAAAGGGCTGCAAGCTCATCAACTCCGAAGAGTTTACCGGGCTTACTGTAGAGGAAGCCAAGGAGGCCATCACTGTCAAACTTGAAAAGATGGGTGTCGCAAGAAGACGCGTAAACTATCACTTCAGAGAGTGGATATTCGCCAGACAGAGATACTGGGGCGAGCCGGTACCCTGTGTACATACCGATGACGGACAGATCTACTTCCTGCCGGACGAGGAGCTTCCGCTGATCCTGCCTGAGCTTGACGATTACAAGGGCAAGAACGGAAAGGCACCTCTTGAGAATGCTACCGAGTGGAAACAGTATGATAAAAACGGTGTAAAGGGCGTGAGAGAAACCTCCACAATGCCCGGTTCTGCCGGTTCTTCCTGGTATTACATGAGATATATCGATCCACACAATGACAAGGAATTCTGTGATCAGGAACTCTTAAAACACTGGCTTCCTGTCGATCTCTATGTGGGCGGTCCGGAGCATGCTGTAGGACACCTTATGTACAGCCGTATCTGGAACAGATTCCTCTATGATAACGGCCTTTCACCTGTTAAGGAGCCCTTCAAGAAGCTTGTACATCAGGGCATGATCCTGGGTTCAAACGGCATCAAGATGGGCAAGAGATTCCCTGAATTTGTGGTAAATCCCAGCGATGTTGTGGATCAGTACGGAGCTGATACCTTGAGACTCTACGAGATGTTCATGGGTCCCCTTGAGGTTTCTAAGCCCTGGAATGACGATAATGTACAGGGCGCCAAGAGATTTTTGACCAGAGTATGGAATTTCTTTACAGAGCCTGAGAATATCACCGAGGAATCCGGTGGAGAGCTGGAGAAGATCTATCACCAGACAGTCAAGAAGGTGACATCGGATTTCGAGGCTCTCGGTTACAACACAGCCATCTCACAAATGATGATCTTTGTGAATGCGGTATATAAGGCAGGCAAGTGCCCGAGAGAGTATGCGGAAGGGCTTGTAAAGATGCTGTCCTGCATCACTCCTCATATCGGAGAAGAGATCTGGTCAGAGTTGGGCCATACCGATACCATAGCCTTTGAGCCCTGGCCAACATATGACGAGGCTAAGACCGTGGAGGATTCCATTGAGATCGCAGTTCAGATCAACGGAAAGATCCGCGGCAAGATCATGGTCAATAAAGACACCGATAACGCCACCGCCATTGCCTCTGCAAAAGAGATGCTGGGTGACAAGCTTACCGGCAATATAGTAAAAGAGATCTATATTCCGGGAAAGATCGTTAATATCGTTGTGAAATAGTGAAATAATCTTAACGAAACCGAGACGAAGTCGAAGGTTGAGTTTAGATTTTTCCATACAGGATCACTTAGAGAGACCAAACGAAGTGCAGGTCGAACTTAGTGACATCGGATGTAAAATAATAAAATGATCCCCCGCTTCATTCAGGATGACAGTACAATGTGTCATCTCGGGCGTAAGCGGGGGAATTTTTTGCATTTGTGCAACCTGCATAATTTCAGAAAACGTGTGATTATGCGGCTATCAGAATCATTTTTGATTTTGATAGCCATATTTCTATTTTTTTTCTACATATCCGTCAATTGACGATTTCGGCATTTCATGATATTGAAGATGAAAAACAATAGTACAAAAGCATTATTAAAGAGCCTTGTAACTCTGGCAATATTGCTTTATAATGTAAAAGAAGGTGCAAAGGCATGGATAAATCATATCAGATGGAAACAGATGATTTAATGCTGTCCTCCAAAGAAAGATATAAGAAGGTTGAAATCACTGATGTGGCAATCGATAAGATTCCGAGAATAGAATATAAAGGAATGTCAGATGAGATAAATGATGCATTATATAGATTGACAAGATTGGTTCTTTTGTCATCTAAACAAAACAATGATAGCAATGAGGTTGCTATCACATGTTCTATCGCAGAGAATAATCCGATAGATGTTTTTGGGATCGCATATGGTGAAGAACACGGAGTAGATGTTCTGTCAGATTCTACATCTAATCATTTGATTATGAATTCAAAGGATTGTGTTATTATCATTCTTCATAATCATCCTTCTATACAAACATTATCGATTGAGGATATTAGATTTTTCCTTCATTTTGCAACGGTAAAAGTGATTTCAGTGGTATCAAATTATGGAGCTGTTCATTATCTTATGAAAACCGATAAATACGAGTATGAGTCTGCAAAAGATTTATACAATGAGAACGTGAAAGGGCTCAATAAAGGATCGAGTAAAAAAGATATATATTTGGCATCACTGAGTTTTTTGTCAAAATGCAGTGAAGTGGGATTGTTTTATAGTTAGGAGGTGTGGCTATGAGTGCCTATACATTAAATGATAATGCGTTTGACCCGACGCCCTTGACGCTTTATGTTCCGACCGGAGCAGAGTTGAAGGTTGATGAGAATATACTTCAAGAGTCGTTTAAAAAAAATAGAGATTTGATGCGACGGATGGAAAAAGAGTTTGAGGAGCGCAAAAGGGATACTGTTTTTTCAACCGACCTGGGTTCGCAGGTAAATTAGTTGTGATATCAGTTTGTCAGAAATAAATGAGGTGTTAAATATGCCGGGAATGAGTGATGTTATATGAGGCGATTGAACAGGCATCATTGATCCTGAAATGATTATATTGTTTTTACGTGAACCAAAGAAAACAACCTCTACCGTCGGATATCCCGATGGTAGAGGTTGTTTTGTTCGAAAATCAAATTTTTTTATCTTGAAATCTCAATTCGATGATAAAACAGAAGAAAAGTCGCTTTTCACGATTTTATTTTTTTTGCGAGTGTATGCTTTTAGTTTATATTTGTATGTG
>JAFYAD010000271.1 GCA_017540915.1 Lachnospiraceae bacterium | reverse complement strand
TATTTTGCTTCGGTCATGTCAGTGAAAAAGGGGGACAAAAAGCAAGGCAAAAGCGCTTTAATAAAATCGGTGACAGGGATAGTATTGTTTTTAATATGCTGTGTTTTCGGTCACAACAGTTCCTTTGCATTTTGGGAGAATGATCTCACTTACGAGGGAGAATCGGTATATAATTATCTTCAGGTATACGATACGGATCAGAAGGTTGTATTATCCACAAACGTACTGTTTGGAACCCAGTCGGTCTATCAGAAGGAAAAGGGACCTACCGGATATTATTATGATCATGCCATGGCGGCAGTCTATATGGGAAAGCCCTCAGAAGACAGGAAACAAAAGATCCTTATATTGGGCAACGGGTCCGGAACCTATGCCACACAATGCAACAGATACTTTGAAAACCTTGATATCACCGGCGTAGAGATCGACGGAAAGATCACGGATCTGGCACATGAATATTTCGATCTGGATGAAGACATTCCGGTGGAAACCTATGACGGCAGGGCATATCTCAATGTTTCAAAGGATAAATACGATGTTATAATGGTGGATGCATATCAGGACATTACCATTCCTTTCCAGATGTCCAGCGTTGAGTTTTTTAAGCTTGTGGCGGATCATCTGACAGAAAACGGTGTCATGGTGGTAAACCTGAATATGAGAAGCGATTCCGCCGGCAATATCAACGAGTATCTCTGTGATACCATAGCAAGTGTTTTTCCTTATGTTTATACCTCAGATGTTCAGGGCTGCACCAACAGAGAGTTATATGCATCCTTTAACGAATTCATGATGGATGAATTCTATGCTTCGCTCTTTGAGGAAAAAGACGAAGATCTCAGGTACATGATGGCGAAGGTTGAGGGAAATGTCCGTGAGTACGAGGGCGGAGATTATATTTTTACGGATGATAAGGCGGCAGTAGAGCTGTTGGGCATGCAGGTCATAGACGAACTGATAAAAGATGAGGTATCATATTACAGGGATATTTACGAAAAAGAAGGTCTTCAGGGGCTTGTTGACATGTTTTTCTGATAAAACTATAATGTGAAGATATTGGGGTAACATCTTTTTTCGCCGGAAATCACTCTTTCCGTGAAGTCGGTTTTTACCCCTTGAATCAAAAACATACATCCTGTCGACGAAAGGTATACATACCTATGAAGGAAAAAAATTGGATCAATATAGTAATGCATTATATTGTACATAACAGTTTTCTGATAACAGTGGCATTCATGCTCATGGTGCATGCCGTTCTGCTGGGGGTTCTGGCATTTGCAAAGATCCTCCCGCTGATGTATTTTAATGTACTCAGTGTTATAGTGTATCTTTTCTGTGTCGTATTATGCAGATTCGGTCATATGGTGCCTGTGTATATCAGTATAATGCTGGAGGTTTCGGTGTACAGCGTACTGGCGGTACATATGATAGGCTGGAACAGCGCGTCCATATGTTTTATGATAGCTATAGTCCCTGTTATCATATATTTCGGATGTATGATGATAAAAGGATCAAAACGCTGGATCATCGCCCTGTTACTGTTAGCGGATTTTTCCGTATATGTTGCGATGTACCTTATGTATTCAGATTCGGCACCGGTCTATGAGATTAATTCCGGTACCAGGAATATACTGGTGATATTCTCCTCTTTTGTCATGGTGTTCTCTGTGGTCTTTTACAATGTGGTATACATATACTCAAGTGAGTATGAGATGTCCAACCTTGAACAGGAAAATGAGCAGCTTACCGTTGACGCCAAGGAGGATTCACTGACAGGTCTTTTGAACAGGCGCGGTTTCCTTCCACTGGTAGAGAAAGCAATGAAAGAAAATTCCGAATTCTGCATTGCGTTTTCGGATATTGACAATTTTAAGCGCATAAATGATTCCTATGGTCACGATTGCGGTGATGAGGTTCTCAGGCACATCTCCAGGATCATAGTGCGTGAATTACCGGGCTGCAGTGTCTGCAGATGGGGCGGAGAGGAAATTGTGGTGCTGATGAACGGATATGACAGTCAGACCGCAAAGGTCAAGCTGGAGAGCATCCGTAAAAATATAGAGGATAATGCCACCACCTTCTTCAACAAGAGGATACCCGCCACCATCACCATTGGTCTGGCTGAGAGTGATGCAAAATACGAAAAGCCTGATGATATCATCAAGGTTTCCGATGAGAGAATGTATTACGGTAAGCAGCACGGCAAAAATATCCTGGTGTTCGAGATCGCAGGATGATCCCCTGACCGGTAATGTACCGGACGGTATACCATTACATTGAAAAATGATTAATTTCCTGAACAACCTGAAATTACGAAAAAAATTTTATCTGTTGTTTATCGCCGGTGTGCTGATCCCCATGATACTGACAGACTGGATGATACTGAGCAATATCATCGATGCGACTAAGACATCCACCCAGAACGAGATGGAAAAAAGCGCAAGCGCAGTGGAGTACGCCATTCAGCATCATCTGGAATATCCCGTGACCGTGGCTCACAATCTGTACAAAAGCCAGGTTATGGAGGATTTCCTGGACAAAGAATACAGCGATCCGGGAGAGTATTACGAAGCTTTCTATCGTCTCAGAAATTCCCTTATCTTTGACAGCAATATAGGTATCGAAGGCGGTACGGTGTCCGTTTATGCCGATAACCCGACCATCGTCAACGGAAGCGGGTTTTACAGGCTCGACCGGGACTGTGACTGGTATAAATCCTTCGAAAATGAGAATCGTCAGAGTTCTCTGCATTTTCTGTATGAAGAGACATCAAACACAGACCGCAGCAAAAGGCGAAAGGTCGTACTGCTGCTGCGCATGGATATGGGCAAATACAACGGATGCGAGAAGATCCTGCGTGTGGACCTTGACTATGCAAGTCTCGCAGAGGCCATCGAAGGACTTGACAGGATCAACAAGGACAGACATCTTTTGGTATGCGAAGGCAGCAACATCGTGCTGACTGAAAACAGTTCAAGCGAGAAAAACCTTCCCTTTGAAAAGTTCGGAAAGATAGAGAAGGGAACCTACAGAAAATATATCAAGGTATATGATCAGGATCTTTCCATAAACGTACTGCCCGAAAAAAACCTGGAATGGGAGTTTTTCAGTGAAAACGGCAAAAAATATCTGATAATGCTGATCGTAAACCTGGTCCTGCCTCTTTTGATGCTGCGTCTGATCGAGTATTCCATCACCAGACGTATTCATTATCTTGAGAAATCCTTCAACAATACGACAGAGGATGAACTTCGGCTGATACTGGAGGTTGAGGGCGATGACGAGATCACAAGCCTGATACGAAGCTATAACAGCATGGCGATCCGAATGAATGAACTCATCATGACCGTATATAAGGATAAGCTGCATGAACAGGAGATAGATATATCAAGACAGAATGCGGAGCTTCTGGCTCTGCACAGTCAGATAAATCCCCACTTTCTCTTCAATGCCCTTGAGAGCATCCGTATGCACAGTCTTCTCAGGGGAGAGACGGAGACAGCGGAGATGGTGGGAAAGCTCGCCGTTATGGAGCGAACCTATGTTAACTGGGGCGAGGATTCCGTCAGTATCGGTAAAGAGATGGAATTCGTCCAGGCGTACCTCACATTACAGAAATACCGCTTCGGAGACCGCCTTCATGTGGAGATAAGTGTGGATCCGGATTGTGAGCGCTTTGGGATCCCGAAGCTCACTCTGGTCACTCTGGTGGAAAATGCCTGTGTTCACGGTGTCGAGCGTAAATCCACACCTGTATGGATATTCATCAGGGCCAGCAAGGCCAGCGGAAAGATGTGTATAGAGGTGGAAGATACCGGCGACGGTATGGATGAGGAAACACTCAAGAAACTGACCGAACGTATCAAAAATGTCACTATTGAAGATATGAAGGGCAAAAAACATGTGGGCATGATGAATGCCTACCTTCGTTTGAAGAAAATGACAAAAGGTCTGGTGGAGCTGGATATCAGTTCCGAGAAAGGACTTGGTACCGTCGTCAGGATTGAGATACCTTTGGAGATTAAGATATGAGAGTACTGTTGGTAGATGATGAACCTTTTATAACCCAGGGCTTGATGCTGCTGATCGACTGGGATGCCGAAGGCTGTGAGATAGCGGGCACGGCAAAAAACGGAATTGAAGCCATAGAAATCCTGAAAAGAGAGAAGATCGATCTGGTCCTCACAGACATCCGCATGCCCGAATGTGACGGCATCACACTGTTAGAAAAGGTCAAGAGCGAAAAGTTCTCGGATGCTTACTTTATCATGATGAGCGGATATGACGAGTTCGGTTACGTTCAGAAGGCCATGCGCTACGGCTGCGTGGATTATATCGTAAAACCCGTGGATAAGGACGAGCTTTTGAGCGCAGTTCGAAAGGTGTGCCGCATGGAAAGAAAGACCCGTGAGGACGAAGAGCGCATATCAGAACTGGAGCAGGCCAGGGGCGAACAATACAGTATAGCTGCCCTCATAGGAACATATGATAGCGTTAACAGACAGGGACACACCATAATATGCAAAGAGATCATGGATCTTTTGGGTGCGGCGGTGGAAGTGAACGATAAGGATCAGATCAGAAAACATGTATCTGATTTTTATCATGTAATCAAGGAGGAAAATCTCTCCAAAGAGTCCGTGGACTTTAATATTTCATATCTTTTGTTCCAACTCATACATGTGGCATCGGAACAGGATGACGAAGTCAATCAGGAAGAGATAATGCGCTTTATAGGCGAAAGCTCTTTTGAGAACGGCAAGATAGTGGAAAACAGCGAATATCTTCTGGGATTCTGCCTGGAATATGCAGAGTACATCTCACAGCTCAGAGGCCGGGCAGCCCAGGGTGTATTAAGGGATGTGGAAAAAGAGATACGGACTCATTATGCAGAGAATATCAGCCTGAGGGAGATGAGCCAGAAATTTTTCATAAACAGCGCCTACCTCGGCCAGATATTTAAGAAAAAATACGGTCAGTCTTTCAAGGATTATCTGACCGATATCAGGATAAAGGAAGCCACCAGAATGCTGTCTGCCACAGATAAAAAGATCATCATCATAGCAGAGGAAGTAGGATACAAAGACTGCGATTATTTTGTTCAGAAGTTTATCGAGAGGATGGGATGCACCCCGTCAAAGTACAGGAGGGATCATACCTAAAATATAATCACGTTGCGAATATCGGGGGCATTTAAAGAGACCGACATGCTAACCTAAGCAAGCTTAGCTGGCATGTAGGTCTCTTTAAATTGGTATTGTATATTTTGTCGGGTAATCGATTAAAATTTGTCTGTATATTTATTCATTTTGATGTCATAGAATTAAACCAACCTAAATGATTCCGGTCTGACCGGAGCAAAATAAAAGGAGGAAATCTTGATATGAAAATGAAAAAGGTATTAGCACTTGCCTTGACAGCAGTTATGTCAGTGTCAATGCTGGCAGGCTGTGGCGGCAACACCGGTAGCACAGGCGGCAGTACAGGAAGCGGTGATTCAGGTTCTGCTTCAAGCGGCGGAGTTCAGGAGGTCACCTTTATGGTTTGGGATGATCTCGAGGCTTCAGAGGATCTTATCTCTCTGGGCTACAAAGATTCCATCGATCGTTTCAACAAGGATTACGAAGGAAAGTACCATGCAAAGGTTATATCTACCAACCTTGAGGAGTACTACACAAAGCTGAATGCTGAGATAGCTGCAGGCAACTGCCCGGATGTATTCATCGTTTCTCCGGGTGCAAACTTAAATGATTATGTTCTGAAAGATAAGACAGATAAGCCTATCGCTCAGAAGATGGACGATTATCTTGCAGCTGACGGCTGGAAAGATACATTCACTTCAGACGCAGTATTCGCAGGCGGCACCTATGGTGACGAGGCTACTCAGGGCGCAGGTATCTACGCTATTCCGCTTAACATCGCAGCAGCTTGTGTATTCTACAACACAGAGATGTTCGAGAATGCAGGAGCAAAGGTTCCCACAACTTACAGCGAGCTTCTTGATGCTTGCCAGAAGCTTAAGGACAGCGGTGTAACACCGATCACTATTTCTGCAGGTACAGCATGGTGCCTTTCAATGGTAGCCGGATACCTCTGCGACAGAAACGGTCTTGTACTCAGTGATATTAAAGATCACAAGACAGACTGGAAAGACGCTAAGGTTATCAACGCTGCAAAGCAGATCCAGGAGCTTTCTCAGTACTTCCAGCCCACAGCTGAGTCTGATGATAACGACGTAGCAACAGCTGCATTCTATGACGGCGAAGCTGCTATCCTTATCCAGGGTTCATGGGCAATCGGACAGATCAACGGAAGCTGCGAGCCCGGTTTCGAGCAGAAGGTCGGCGTATTCGCATTCCCGGCAGTTGACGGTTCTTCAGCAGATCCCAACCGTGTAATCGCTAAGTCTGACTCAATCGCAATGAGCGCTACCAGCAAGAATCCTGAAGCAGCAGTTGCATTGATGAAGTACTTTGTAGATGATACAGCACAGAAGTACACAGCAGAAAAAGGTGGAAAGATTCCTGTAACAAACGTTAAGTATGACGAGACAATCGCTCCGCCGGAGCTTAGCTATGTTATGGATGTATTCAAGAACGCAAGCGCTACATTCGGATTCTACAACGAGTCACTTGTTGATTCAGAGGCAGGCTCTACATTCGACAGCTGCTTCGTAGAGATCTTCAAGGGCACAGATCCGGAAGAGGCTCTGAATCCTATCCAGGAATACTATGAGAGCAATGTTTGGAAGTAAGATTTCGTAAACTGAAACTGATCTTTTATGTCGGCACCCGCCTGGCGGGTGCTGACCTTTTAAGGGGACAATATGGATAAGCTTCTGAGAAAAAAGAGTAATATCATAATATTTTTGGCACCGGCCTTTATTCTGTTCACGGCTGTTCTGATCGTACCGATCATTTCGGCGTTCTATTACTCACTTTGTGATTACAAATTAAACTCCAAGCCGGTATTTGTAGGTTTACAGAATTATATAACAATTTTTACCAAGGATGCGGATATGAAGACCGGATTCAAGAATTCGATCTTTTTCATGATCTTTTCATGCGTGACCCAGCTGATCTTCGGTCTTGTACTGGCAGCTCTGCTCACCAATATCAAAAAAGGTCGTGACTTCTTTAAGAATGTATATTATCTGCCCTGCGTACTGAGTTCCGCTGCTTTGGGTCTTCTGTGGTATTTTGTGTTCCATCCCAAGTACGGTATCAACAAGATCATGGAAAACATAGGTTTGCTGGAAAATGCCAACGAAGGAACCCTCTGGCTTTCCGATACCAGCGGATTCATTATCCTGCCGATAATCGTGATCTCCTTTGTAGCTTTGTGGCAGTACGTCGGACAGTCTATGATGCTGTATATGGCCCAGATCTCGGGCATCAGCAAGAGTATATATGAGGCAGCTGCCATTGACGGCTGTTCAAAGTCGCAGGCGTTCTTCACCATCACATTACCGCTCATCAAGCCCATGGTGGCTACGGCAATGAGCCTTAATGCGATCGGTTCCCTGAAGTTCTTCGATTTGATCTTCAGTATGCTCCCGGAGGCTATGCGCGGTAAGGGCGGTAAAGCTCACGTTATGGCAACGGTCATTTACGATCAGGGTCTGAGATATAACAAATACGGATATGCCTGTGCCGTAGGTATGGTATTGCTTGCCATGTGCTTACTGGTAACATTCCTTATCAATAAATTTGTTAAATCTGAAAGCTATGATGAATAGGGGAGGAGGCAAAAGATGCAGAACACTACTGAGAGCAGCACAGCTGAAAAAAATAAAACCAAAAGCAAGATAATAAATATTGCAATTTACGCATTTTTGATTATACTTGTATTGATATACATATTACCGCTTTTGTGGATATTGATGTCCTCACTCAAGCCCAATGCTTCATTTAAGAGTTCGCCCTGGAGTTTTCCGGATACATTGATGTTGGAAAACTTCGTATT
>JAFYAD010000270.1 GCA_017540915.1 Lachnospiraceae bacterium | reverse complement strand
CTTCAGGCTGAAGGAGAGAGAGTTTGTCAAACTGGATTTCGGAAGGCAGCTTGCACTGAACAAAGATCTCATCGAAATAGAATGGCTCGAACCTGAAGCATTCGGAGGCGAAACTGAAACAGAGCCTGATCAGGAAACAGAGTCCGAGACAGATAAGCCGGTAGAAAAAAAGCACAGGCAGACTGCCATAAGTGATGAAGGAGAGGACAGCGGTGTGCCTGTTCCCTTGATCGTGGTGATAGGTGCTGCCGCTGTGGGCGGCGGTGCCGGCGCAGCCGCAGCTCTTAATAAGCGCAAGAACCGTGAAAAAGAGGAAAAAGACGACAAGAGATACGTGATGTTCATAAGCAAATCCTTTGGGAATACTATCCCCAGGGGCAGCAAGAATGTCAGGGTCGGTGCCCGCATAGCACAGGAGGATTCTGCCGGCAATACCTTCGACCGCGATGATCTGACAGCAAAAATAACCGCCGACGGAAACGGCATGATAGTGAACAGCCTTTCAAAGAACGGCAGATATATGGAAGCCTCGCTTGAAGTGCCGAAAGATCTCGCCGGTGATACGGCGTCGGTCACATTTACATTTACCGGAAAGGGAGGGACCTTTTCAAATACCGTCGATTTCAAAGTGACTGAAGAAGTGACGCTTAAGTTTACCGATGAGCCCGCAAAGGACGGAAAACTCACTCTGGGGGGCGGCGAATGCGAGATAGAGGCCATAGCGGGTGACGGATTTACATATGAGAAGTATTTTATGCTGAAGGATGCAGTAAAGCCTGTATCCGTATCCGATATATCCGCCGGCAGATCAGAGGGCTTTGATGTAAGCTTTGAAGAAACAGGCTATAAAAATGTTTTCAAGGTGATACTTAAAAATCACACAGCCCCGGCGGATTACGACATCTTTTCCGAACCCGTTAAAAAGGGTGTAGAAATAAATGTAAGCATAAAGGATCAGGAAAAGCCTGCATCCGGTTACATAGGGGTAAAGATTTATAAAGAAGGGCTTACTGTAATCTCCCGTCAGCAGGGGAAAAAGAATGATATAAAATATGTGGGCGTACAGGCCTATGAGAAGGCCTATGTCGGCGATCTCGACAGAAAATGGCAGGTTTCGGAAATATCCTTTGTACTTGCCGTGAAGGGGGATGACAGAGCCATGGTCGATCCCGAGGGGGCCGAATACACCTTTGAAAAGCTGAAGGGTGCGGGAGGCCTCGGGAGCAGCTCATCAGCCGAGGAATCGCTTGCCGGGAAGTACGAATACAGTGAGGAGACAGGCGAGCTCGGAGGCAGGTTCACCTATACTTTTGAACCGAATGCCACCCTCTGTGAGCCCGATGACGGCACATTCTTTATGGTTTTGCTGCCGGTAAGCTGCTCTTATGACGGCAAAACATATAAAGCCGATGTTCCGATAAGGCTTTTGGGAAAGGTGCCGGATCCGTATGAAGGCTGGGATGAAGAATATAAAAAGCTGAAGGAAAGAATAGAAAAGTTTTCACTTCCCGAGGAAAGGCAGAAATGGGAAGAAAGGCTGGACGAGCTTGTCCTTGATCCCAGATCATCCACAGCTCAGCTGCGCCTGACAAGCAAGCTTCTTGTCAGAAACTACATGCGCTACTGGCTGGTCGAGGGCGTAGCCGCGCGCAACGAAGCAGAACTGTATGACGGCATAATCAGCCAACTGGAATGGTTAAAGTTTTTCGGCGACTGCGCATTTTCGGTGCTTGTATCGCTCTACGCGGGACCGGTGGCAGAAGCCGTCATATCCCCTGCAAAGGATTTCGCGACAGAGGCCATAGGTGAACTTCTTGCTGCATTAAACCACGGCGAAAAGGTAGATGTATCGATCGTGGAACGCTTTGAGTTTGCCAAGAACCTTTCGGCCGCCGGCGACAACTTAGTCGCAAACAACATAAGCCTGACGAGCTGGAAGAAGGCCGCCGCCACGCTTGGCGCTTACCTTGTCTACTCATCCATCAAAAATTACATCAAAAAGCTGGGGGACACAGGCGAATCCGACCTTTACGGCGCTTTTGTGAACGGCTTTACAGACATGACCACGCAGGCATTTAAGGCCTGTGCGTCAAAGCTGTTTGAAAAGTGGATGAAGGAATCGAAGACCTTCCAGGAAAAGATCGGTCCATGGATAACCAAATATTTTAAAGAAACACAGTTTGACAATCTGCAGATGAAGTATAACAACTGGCAGCAGCTAAGCGGCGACATAGCCCTAAAGGAGGCCGCTGTTGTGACCATGGAGCTGACCGAGGTCCTGAATAAGTTCCTGACAGAGCTCGTCGGTCTTACCGCAGCCAGGGCACAGGAGATAGTGGATGAAAACACAAAGACATCCTCAGGCTTTTCATTTGCCGCAAACGGTGATATTGTCTTTTCGTTTACTATGCAGGCCTTCAGAAGCAGAAATTATCTTGTGGTACTTAACATTAACAGCATACTTACGAACCTGTCATGCCCGATGTTTGGCTGGCTCTATGACATGATCTTCGGAAGGGTGCCTTCGGCAGTCTCAGTCGTTCAGCCTCCGAAGGATCCGCCCCTTCCTCCGGCAAAATAACGGGAGGACTGCTCATAAGAAAAATGGTTTCAATACCTGCCGGAAGCCGCAGGTGATGAAGAAGTGGTAGAAAAACCGCTGGAAGCGCAATGCCTACAGCGGTTTTCTATGAGCCCGGCAAGTTTTATTGTGAGTTTTATTTTACGGAAAGTATTGACAAAACTATCGGGGGGGGGTAAATGTCCCGCTTTTATTCTGCAGGCAAATGAACGTATGCTTTCAGCCATACTTGTGATAAACCGATCGGGTAAGAGCAGAAAGGAAAGAATGAGTGTCATGCTGTTTTCATTGACTATGGTCATTATATGGATAGAATTGATAAGAATTATTGAAAATCGGGCGGCGGATATGATATATTATTTATAGACCCGAAGGGTCTACCCGATGCACCTGTGCGTCGGGTACGTTTTGCGGAGCAAAACACTGACCGTCGAAGACGGGCTGCATAATATTAAAAAAAAGCGAGATCATGTTTCGGAAAGTGATCTCACGGATAAGGACGTCGGCGCGTATAATATGAAGGAATTGACTGATATGGGAGAAGCGGTACAAAGAGAAGGCTTCAAAAGCCGGATGGGATTTATTCTGGTAAGCGCAGGCTGCGCTATCGGCATAGGAAATGTTTGGCGCTTTCCATACATGGTGGGGCAGAACGGAGGCGCGTTCTTCGTGCTGTTTTATCTGCTGTTTCTGGTCATCATGGGCATACCGGTACTGACCATGGAGCTGGCGGTGGGACGCGCGAGCGGGAAGACTACCATGCGCGGTATGCAGATGCTTGAGAAGACCGGCAGCAAATGGCACATTCACGGTTGGGTATGCTATATCGGAAGCGCCATACTGATGATGTACTACACCACTGTGGCGGGCTGGATGCTTTTCTACTTCTGGAGGTTCCTGACCGGGGCTTTTGATGAAATGGATAAAAGCCGGGTGGCCGGTGTTTTTGAAGAGCTGATGTCACAGCCGGGGGAAATGATGATTTTTACGGCCCTTACGGTGGCTTTTGGCTTTCTGGTGCTGTGTTTCGGTGTTCAGAAGGGGCTGGAACGCGTCACGAAGATCATGATGATCGGTCTTCTGACACTGATCCTGGTATTGGCGACAAACAGCATACTGCTTGAGGGTGGAAGTGCGGGCGTCAGTTTTTATCTGCTGCCCGACGCAGGGAAGGCTTCCCGCAGCGGATGGGGCAATGTGATCGCCGCGGCTATGAACCAGTCATTCTTTACCATCAGTCTGGGTATCGGAGCTATGGAGATCTTCGGAAGCTACATGTCTAAGGAGCATACTCTGGTCAGCGAATCGATCAGGATCGTTCTTCTGGATACCTTTGTGGCGCTGATGTCGGGACTGATCATTTTTCCCGCATGCTTTTCGTTTGGAGTTGAGCCCGATCAGGGGCCGTCGCTGATCTTTTATACGCTTCCGCAGATTTTTCTGAATAT
The DNA here is from genome assembly GCA_017540915.1 of Lachnospiraceae bacterium. The sequence continues at coordinate 8,105 of JAFYAD010000270.1, read as the reverse complement.
GCCCGGCGGAAGGATATGGGGAACTATGTTTTTCGCCTTCATGGTTTTCGCCAGCTTCTCCACGGTGACGGCCGTATTTGAAAATCTGGTCGTTTTGCTCGTGGACAATCTGGGGTGGAGACGTATGAAGTCCATTGCGGTTAATTTTGTACTGATCCTCACGACCGGCGTCCCCTGTGTGCTGGGCTTCAACATCTGGGCTGACCTGAAGCTGATCGGAGGCCGTGGCGTCATGGACTCGGAGGATTTTATCGTCAGCAATCTACTGCTTCCGCTGGGGTCTCTGGTGTTCGTGATCTTCTGTACCTGGAGATTTGGCTGGGGAGCGGAGAAATACCTTGAGGAGGTAAATACAGGCAGGGGCATACGCCTGCCGCGCTGTCTCATCCCGTATTTCAAGTATGTTCTACCTGTGCTGACTATTGTGATACTGGTCAGCGGGCTGCTGTGACAGATATGAATGATTTTGGCCGGAGAGCCCTGCGCCCTCCGGCTTTTCATTGCAGGAAATAAAAGAAAAATACAAAAAACATTATTTTTACCCGACGTTTTTGCGTCCTCGATTGTATTAGTAGTGAAGGGAGGTATAGAGCGATATGTCAAGATCTTTGTTGCGTACGGACAAGGAGATCGCGGATATATACGAACGACACAGAAAGACTGTATATCGTGTCTGCTACAGCTTCATGAAAAACCCTGCCGACACAGAGGATGCGGTCCAGGATACTTTTATCAGCCTGATCAGGAAAGGTCCGGCTTTTGAGAGTGAGGAGCATGAGAAGGCCTGGTTGATACGAACCGCCACGAACATCTGCAGGAATACTCTTAAGCACTGGTGGCGCAGACACGAGAATATAGATGATCTCCATGATGTGGAGAGCCCGGAAAGGGTGGATAATACAGAGGCTGATGATGTGCTCAGTGCGGTCATGGGCCTTCCCGATAAATACAAGTCGGTCGTATACCTGTACTACTATGAGGGTTATTCCAGCGTGCAGATCGCTGATATTCTCAGAAAGCCGCAATCGACAATCCGCAATTACCTGCGCGAAGCTCGCGCGATCCTGAAAGAAAGGTTAGGTGATCATTTAGATGAAGAACAGTAATATGATAGCTTCATGGGACAAAGTGTTGCCGGGTGATGATGCGAATGAACGTATGCTTTCTGCCATACTTAAAGCCAATCGCCTGACTCATAACGGAAAGAAAAAGGTGAGTGCTATGTCTAAAGCAAAGTTAAAAAAATGGATCCCTGTCGCAGCCTGTCTGGCCTTATTTATTGCCATAGGGGTGATCGTGGGACCAGGGCTTATAAAAAGGGAGAAGACCTGGCCACAAAAACATGTAGCGCAGGTCGCGTCAAGCAGGGATGAGGTTTCCGTTCCTATCACGAAGGATACCTGGGCCAATACCGGAAATGCCGGAAGATACACCACACTTAGGTATTCGGGGGTCGATTACATAACAGCTGCTCTGGCTCTGAAGGATGAAGACAAGGGAAGCGCCCTCGGAAATGCTGTAGTGACCGGTCAGGATCGATTCTCCGAAGAGATCCACGAAATGGATGTCGAGGTATTTGAGATACAGGGAGTTGATTCTAAATGCGCGGTAGCGGTCCGTTTTACCGAGCCGGATAGCAGTGTGAACGGAATGGATCATGTATATGCTTATATGAATACCGATTATTCACCCGGGACACTGGGAGAGCTTATCAGGGATCTGGGACTTGAAAAACACCTGGAGATAGGCCTTGTTTCTTATAAGTACCGGCAGGGAGAGGACATGGTCGTATTCGAAGATGTGGACGTCTCCAAAGTTTTGGAACTTCTGAAGACCAATGAGAGCGTCGCTAATGTAAGTGTGACGGATACCGATCGCGGAAGAACGGTGATAAGTATCGGAGCCGACTACCTCGGTATAGGAATGAATAAAGGTATATTCCTGACAGATGAAGGTTATCTCTGGACAAACATCCTCGAGACCGGTAAGTACTTCTACATCGGCAAGGATGAGGTAGATGAGTTTGTGAACTATGTGATCAATAACTGCGACGGCTATATCTACATCTATGACCTGACGGAGACCGAGAATGCGGTGGATGAGTAAAAACTCACAGAATAAACATGTAGAGCTCCACCTCTTTTGAGGCAGAGCTCTTAGTTTTTAAGGATGTTTTTTTACAGCCCCTTTGTTCACACATCTATTTAGTTGTCATAAGGGATACGGCCTGCCAGACTATGCTTGCCACAACCTGGATAAGTCCCACCACCAAAAACACCCAAATCAGGTGGTTGGTGGTTCCGTAGATCTCCAAAACACCCTGAAACAGTCATCCAAGTGTCAGCCAGAACACGCCGCCTGCGAGTATCTGCGCCGCAAAACAGTCCTTCTTCTTAAATCCTCTCGCGCTCCACAGATAGAGCTGCGCCATAAGACCGCCAATTAGTGGCACCACAAAAGCGTATATCATATAGTTTGAATACACCTCGTGGGAGAAGAATTCGTATATCGCTCCAAACACGAAGACGAAGGCTGCAAAGCCCCAATATTTAAATGCACTTTTTCTAATAACCGATGTAGACAATATCGCTCACGCTCCTCTCTCCTGATGAATTTCTGCGGCTTGATCTGCCTGACGGGTCGTTGATAACCTCCCCATTAAACACCATGGACGAGCTTCCGCCGCCGTCTAGGTTGTACGCTGTGGTGCATCCCAGCTCCTGCATAAACTGTGCCAGCTGATAGAGACTTAGCCCCTTGCTCTCATCATTTCTGCCGTCCGCCACCACGAACACGTAGTGCAGCTCGTCAATCACGCCAATCGCCGTTCTGGGGTTTGAGGTCTTGGCCTTATCCACCTCGTCGTCGGTGTCAACATTTAGCTCGCCGTCAACCACGAGGCCGGGACCAAAACTTAACACATCCCACGCTCCTTTTTCTAAGAGCTCCTCGGCGCTTACGTCCTCCTCACGGATAACCTCGAAGCTTCCGTCCGCGTAGATTACAAGATCCTGCGCGTCCTCCTTCACCGTGCTCCTGTAGAGCACGCCGCCGCGGATCACGTAGCCTTCCTCCTGCACTCCGTAGTAGTCACCGTTCACCGCCAATATAGCGTCGTTATCCTCTGCCATCTCTGACGTTGTGGCCGTTATGTTCTTGCCATACGTTCCATCCGCAAATGCGGTTTTTAAATACTCTGCGCTGCTTAGCGTCACATCCGCCACATATATGGTCGTGTCATATTCACGGTAAGTAGTCAGCACGACCGAAATGTTACCGTCACTGTAGGTGGTATCCGTGACCACTGTCTCAGCTAAAACCTCCCGGGCCTGCTCATCCGTCGACTCCTCAGTCGTCCTTTTTGACTTCCATAGAGACTGCGTCTCTGTCTCGGTCTCCACATCCGTCTCGGTGTCCTCCATCTTGGATGCCGCCTTACTTCTGGATGAGGAGCTGGTGATCGTCTCCACATCCGCATAGCTTCTCGGTATCACAAATGTGTCGAGCGCGATATATGCTGTAAACCCCAGGGCCGTCACCGCCGACAGCAGGCTAAACCATTGTTTTTTCATGCCTTCTCCTTTCTGAAGATAACGTAATGCTGCATCAGATAGCTGACCACAAACATTATCATCTCCACCAAAATCTTAGCCAGATACACGTTCACGCCCATGCTGCTAAGAAGTGACAGCAGCAGTGTGTTGATACAGATGATAAACACCACCAGCCCAAAATAAACTGCGCTTTCCCACCACAGATTGCCACTGCTTCTAAACACCATCAGTTTATTCACGAGGAAATTAAACACGCTGCTCACCGCTCTTGCCCCGAAGCTGGCCTGAATGAGAGCCACCTCCCCTGTTCCAAGCACCGCTAACAGCAGCACGTACATGGCATAATCAACCACAAATGCGGCGAGCGAACTTCCAACAAACTTAAATATTTCCTTATATATCCTTGCGGAGTCCTTCCAGGCATTGAAATGGCTCACGCTGTTGTCCTTATCAAAATAAATGGTCTCAATCCTCTCTTCCTTGAGCGGTCTCTTGGTCTTAGCTATCTGCAATAAAACATTCATCTCGTATTCGTACCTATCTCCGGGGATCTCCAGCAAAAACGGTATCTGTGCACAGTAAAATGCCCTGAGCCCTGACTGTGTGTCATATACATCCAACCCCGTCGCCGTCTTATAAACCAGCCTCGTTATGGCGTTGCCATACCGGCTCTTGGTCGGCGCATCCTTCGGAAGCACCCTCGACCCCAGATAGAAGGTCCTGCGATCCTGCTCTGCCAGCTCGCACAAATGCAGGGCGTCATCCACCTTATGCTGTCCGTCCGAGTCCATGGTCACCACCACGCACTCCTCGCAGTTGTCCAGCACATACCTAAGTCCTTCCTTCAGCGCATGGCCCTTGCCCTGGTTCACCTCATACCCTATCACGGTGCCATACTCCCTGACCCTGTCAAACACGCCCTGATAGTCCTGACCACTTCCGTCGTCAACCACCACGACCCTCATATTATTCTCTGCCAGCTCCCTCGCCAGCCCTATCAAAACATCACCCGGCTCATAGCCCGGTACCAATGCGATTCTCTCCATATAGTCACCTCCTATACTCTGTGTCTGTTTTTCGCCAAGGCGCCCCCGGCATAACATAAGGAGATACTGGGTTCTTATGGAGTATAGTAAAGGGTAAATGTGTTCGTTTGGTATTAAATTTGTGATGAAAGTATGAAACACAAAAAACCCTGCCACGTGGGGCAGGGGTAGTGGGGCAGAACGCCGGTATGGTCGAATTGGGGGATGAAGCTTGCGCTGGCGGCGGCGCCCTCCTGTCGAAAGCCGTTCGTGACGCCATCTTTTGAGGCAGAGCTCTTAGATTTTTAAGGCTGGTTTTTTACAGCCCCTTTGTGTGTAGCGCGGACAAACACTATTTAAATAGTCTGCTGATAGCGAGCAGGATGCCGGCTCTTTCGCTATCCATATCCCTGTAATTTTCTATCAACATCCATTCAGAGTCGTTTAAAACGTACATATGGTCTGTTTCACAGAAAAACTCACTCAATGAATATCCCAAGGCCTCTAAGAGACGTTCTAATGTATCTATAGTCGGCTGCCGCGTTCCCTCTTCTATACCTTTTATGTGATGTCCGGATATACCGGTTATCTGAGTTAGGCGATATCGTGTGCAGCCTTTCTTTTGCCGGATCGTTTTCAGCTTTCTCCCGATGTTCATTATCCATTCACCTCCTTGATTAAATTATAGCTGTTCAGCTGCGTAAAAATAATGTCCGTTCGGGCTTGACTGTATGGACTTTTAAGTGTATAATTCATGGTGATATTTTAGTATAAATCGTACGAAAACGATAAAGAAATTGTCAGAGGTTCCAAATAATGGCAGTTGAATAGGCTGCACCTCATTTACGACGACCTTATTTGAAGCGCCTTCGGGCGGTCGTTTTTATCTTAGAACGTCTTTGGAGAAACCGATTTGTGCACTACGCCCTCATAAAATTGAAAGCAAAAGACCAACAATATCGCTTGACAGTAAATGCTTGTACATGCAGAGGGGGCGAGAAAGAGAGACAGGGATGGCTAAAAAAAGATGTACACAAGGATGGCTACCGCTTACGTGGTATTATCATTGGCTTGCGGTTTGACCGGATGTTCGGGAAACGGTGAAAAAAAAGCTCCTGAATTACAAAGTTTTATTTCAGTAGCTGCCAGCAGCGACATGTCTGTAGAGACTGAAACAGTAAAGTCCGATTATGATAATCCGGAGAAACAAATCAGTGAGCAAGATAGTCACTCTGACACAAAAGAGCAGCCAAAAACAATTACCGTAATAAAAGAGCGCACAAGCTTAAACTGGGACGGAAGCATAACGGGGTGGATTAAAAATGAATATGACGCTCAGGGAAACAGAACAAAGCATGTCGAATATAACGCGGATGGAAGCATTTTCGTCTGGTGGGAATATGAGTATGACAGTCAAGGAACCCTGACAAAAAAATTCAATGTGATAAGAAGGACGGAAGCCTTTCAACTTGGGATGAATATGAGTATGATAGTCATGGAAATAAGATAAAGGATATAGGCTATTATGCGGACGGAAGCATTGATGCTTGGATAGAATATGAGTATGACAGTTATGGGAATGAGATAAAGAATTTACATTATAATCCGGACGGTATCGTTGATACTGGATATGTATATTTACGAATACGAGGAAATCACCCCCCATTGCGAGTGATTAAAAATGATTTACATATTGTCAGTGAAGGCAATGATAGTGATGCCGTGAAGAATCGAACAAGACTAAATTGCCAGAAGCTTTTTATAGGCAAAGTGACATTGGTAAAAGTAAGGGAAATATAATGATATTATATAAATGGACATGAAAGACTAACAATATCACCTTACAACAGACGCCTGAGCATGAAAGAAACAGGCGGGAAAGAAGGATAAAGATGAATAAGAAAATGTATAAAAGGATAGCTGTTACTTCAATGGCGGTCTCGTTACTGGCCTGCGGTTTGACAGGATGCTCGGAGGCCGACAACAAGCCCAATGAAACACAAAGCAATATTTCTGTAGAAGCCGGCAGTGACACATCTGCAGAGACAGAAACAGTAAAGTTCGATTATGAAAAACAGATAGAGGATCTTTACGATAAATACAATTACGGGGAAATGGCTTACAACGAAGTGTCACTCCAGCTGAATAATCTCGCAAAAGAACATTCAGAGCTTGAGAGTGCTGTTCGCGAGATGAAGGATAAGCTTGCCGAACTTAAACAGTCCAAAGCAGCCTATGAGAAAGCTGTAAAGTGTGTTGACAAAAAAAACTATGATCTGGCTGCGGAATATTTTGCCGAAGTTATTGAAGAAGATTCAAATTATTCCGAAGCAAAAGTAATGCTTGCGGACGTAAAAAAGAAGTACACGGAAGACCTTACAGGGCTTGTTGAGGCCTGCCTGGAAAATGGTGACTTTGAAAAAGTACGAGATCTGATAAAAAAGGCAGAGGAGTACATCCCCGCTGAAGATATTCAGACCCTAAACGATGCTCTTGACAAGAACCAAAAACAGTATGAAGATGATCAGGCCGCAAAAATAGAAGCCCGAAAAGTGGAGACAGAAAATGCAATCGCTAAGTTTATAGCGGATGGTGATTATGTATATGCTATGCAGATATGTGAAATCCCTGCCGATGATCCCCTTGCAGCTTGGTTTGCGACAAAAAGGTACGAAATTCAGGATCAGTGGATTACGAACAGTATTGCGGAAGCAGAGAATTTACTCAGTCAGGGGCGATACGATGAAGCTGCGGGTGCACTGAATGCAGCATATTATAACGTACCGGACGTATCAAGGTTGGAAGCAGAGATTGAAAGGATAGACTCATTTAGACCGGTATTATTGACTAGTTTAACAAGATTCTATGATCTTCACTGGAAAAGCGGAGAAGTTCGTTTGAGGTATTGGGAATCCGATGACATGGACTCTACGGGAGCAAAGGGCAATAAGGGTTTATATGCACATACATCCGACAGTGAATATAATTACTGTCCTGAATCGCAGGATAATTATGCGGTGGTTGAGTATTTGTTAAATCGCGAATACGATGTTCTTAATGCCAAAATGCTGTTATCGTGGGAAATGAAAAACACAAAAAATCCACAGTATATGAAAGTGTACTCTGATGGAGCATTGATTTACACTTCCCCTGTTTTTAAAGGTGGCGAGATGCCTCAGGATATCAGTATAGATGTTTCTAAAACTACGAAACTACATATAGAGTTCATTATTGATAGAACCATTGCTTATGCCAACTATTCTGTAACAGGGGGCCTCATACTTCAGAATCCATATTTATACAAGACTTATCAGCCTTTATCAGAATAGTTTTGCATTAAGATATTATATATACTCTAAATAACCAACAGCCCTCTGCCGATAACTGGTGTGCTACCCGTCAAGAGGACAGTGAATAATTAAAAAGTTTTTTGCCGCCAGTCGCGCAATCGGCTGGCGGTATTCTTATGCAGCCGCATAATAGTTCTCATGGTATTCAACAGGAGTCATCAAGTGAAGCTTCCGCT
>JAFYAD010000027.1 GCA_017540915.1 Lachnospiraceae bacterium | reverse complement strand
TGTGCCGCTGCCGAGTGACGAGATGAAGGGCAGGATCATAGGACGTGAGGGTCGTAATATCAGAACGCTGGAGACACTCACAGGTGTTGATCTTGTGATCGATGATATGCCGGAGGCAGTAACTCTGTCAGGCTTCGATCCCATCAGGAGAGAAGTTGCGCGTATAGCTTTGGAAAAGCTTATCGTGGACGGTCGTATTCACCCTGCCCGCATAGAAGAGATGGTAGAGAAAGCCCGTAAAGAGGTTGATGCCATCATAAAAGAAGCCGGAGAGGCCGCTGTTTTGGAGGTGGGCGTCAACGGAATACATCCGGAGCTTGTAAAGCTTCTGGGTCGTATGAAATACAGGACCAGTTATGGTCAGAATGCATTAAAGCATTCGATCGAGGTCGCTCTTATCGCAGGTCTTTTGGCAGGCGAAATCGGTGAGGACGTGCGCCTCGCCAAGAGAGCAGGTTTGCTTCATGATATCGGTAAATCTATCGATCATGAGATGGAGGGAACACATATTCAGATAGGTGTGGATCTCTGCAAGAAATACAAAGAGACACCGCTTATCATCAATGCTGTGGAAGCTCATCACGGCGACGTTGAGCCCCAGTCTGTCATCGCCTGTCTTATCCAGGCTGCTGATGCTATCAGCGCTGCAAGGCCCGGTGCAAGACGCGAGACAATGGAGACTTACGCAAACAGGCTTACACAGTTAGAGACAATTACAAACGGATTTGATGGAGTAGAAAAATCATTTGCTGTTCAGGCGGGCAGAGAGGTTCGTGTCATTGTAATTCCTGAAAAGATAAATGATGCGGACATGGTGATCCTGGCAAGGAATATTTCGAAGCAGATTGAGTCTGAACTTCAGTATCCCGGTCAGATAAAGGTCAATGTTATCAGGGAGTCAAGGGTTACCGATTACGCAAAGTAAATTTGAGCCGGAACTTTAGTTCCGGCTTTTATTATTCTTAAAGCCATCAAAGTCATTGTCTGTTCAGAATACCGGAATGGTTCCGGCCCTGGGCATGATGAGGAACCTGCGAAGTGGGAGGAGAATATAAGGATGGAAGAAATAAAGAGAATAGGACGTGAATTAAAGCACGCGGGAGCAATTGTGGATTTCTTTTCGGATTCTATGGAGATGCCTGACGGAAATGTGGTACAATGGGATCTGATACACCACAGAAAGGGTGCGGCGGCAGTGATACCTGTCATGCCTGACGGGAAGATACTGATGGTAAGACAGTTCAGAAATGCCCTTGACCGTATTACGCTGGAGATCCCGGCAGGAGCCAGGGATGACAGCAGCGAGGATACTGCGGTCTGCGCAGCCAGAGAGCTTGAGGAGGAGACCGGTTATAAAGCGGGAAAGATAACCTATCTTTTATCCCTGAGACCTACAGTGGCATACTGCGACGAGTTTATTGATGTATATCTTGCAGAGGATATATCCTCAGGACAAAAGCACCCGGATGAATATGAGTTCATAGAGATCGAAATGCACGATCTGGATGAGCTGGTGGAAAGGATCTACAGGGGCGAGATCCAGGATGGCAAAACTGTTGCAGCCATACTGGCATTAAAGTGCAAAGGCTTGCTGTAACCTTTAGCTCAGTATGTATCCTGCGAAAGACGGAGTGGTTATGAAAAAAAAGAAAAGATTGCCAAAACCTGTATCCGTAACGGATGATAACCTTATATCCGGATCCGGAACAGAGATACCTTTCGGGAAAAAAGTCCGTTCAGTCGCTGTGGCTGATTATGAGTTTGATACTGATTTTACCGGAGATGAACCCGCTCCAATCAAAGACGGACTTGATCTTTTCTTTGACGGTCAGGAGAAAGAAAAGGTTGAGAAAACCCCGGACGAGAGCTATGAGACAGATTCGTTATTCAGTGTCAGGCAGTCAGACTACGGAATAGAAGATCTTAATAACCTCTGGATGCAAAAAAACAGTCTTTTGTGTCAGAGCATTGCCACAAACGAGAAGCATCTTCTGTTTGTAAAAAAGAAAATCGAAAACATGAAGTTCTCAGTTAAGTTCCATGTTTCTTTGTTTGTGGTATGTATCGCGCTGAATGCATTTCTCTGGTTTATGAAAGAAGCAATATGGCCTATGTTTCAACCTACATATATCGGTGTTATGCTGTTTTTGACGGGAGTGGTAGCGTTCTATAATGTTTTTGCAACGTCAAAAAGTATAAGTGATTACCGGTTTCATGTAGTAAGGAACGCAGGCTGGACGAAACCTCATGTTGCAGATCCCTTTCATAAAAAATCTCCCGGGAGGGAGAGAAATATCAGGGCGGAATATGAGAAGATCAATTGGATACTGAGACAGTATGATTATGAAAAAGAACTCATGTTTGTCATAAAAATGCATATTGATTCGGGAGAGATGACAGATATTGATGAACTTAGAAGACAGCTCAGGGATGTTATGATATTTGAGGAGGTCATCCCGGCTATAAGATAGAGTGTGGAAAACTGTATTTGAAGGAGGTGCCATAAATGGAAGATTTTGAGAGCAGGATCGCGAAGCTTCAGGAAATGCTGGATTCTTGTGAGTACGGTGTGTTTTTCGGAGGGGCGGGTGTTTCCACCGAGAGTGGAATCCCGGATTTCCGCAGCAAGGACGGATTGTACAATCAGCATGATGTACAGTTTGAGAAATATTCTCCGGAATATCTTTTGTCCATCGATTGTCTGGTGGATCATCCGGATGTTTTCTATGAGTTCTACAGGCAAAAGCTTAATGTGGAGGGGATTGAGCCCAATAAAGCCCACAAAGTCCTGGCAGAGCTGGAAAAAAAGGGAAAGATAAAGGCTGTCATAACACAGAATATCGACGGACTTCACCAGAAGGGCGGAAGCGAGTGCGTTTATGAAGTACACGGCACTACCATGAGAAATTACTGTATGAAGTGCGGCAAGAAGTATCCATATGACTATATTTTTAAGTCTGAAGCGAAGATACCGAAATGTGATTGCGGCGGACAGATAAGACCGGATGTGACTCTCTACGGAGAGATGTTGCCGGAGGCTGCGTGGACAGGGGCTGAGAGAGCGCTTTCCAGGGCAGATCTTTTCATAGTGGGCGGGACTTCTCTGACAGTATATCCTGCCAGTGGCCTCGTAAGACAGTTCAGAGGCAAAAATCTTGTCATAATAAACCGTGACAGGACAGCGTATGACGATATGGCAGGGCTTATATTCCATGAGAATATCGGTGAGGTTTTCGGCGCGCTGAAGGTTTGAATGAATAATTGTTACAGGAAGTAAAAGGTGATGGGAAAGAAAGCAGTATTTTTTGATGTGGACGGGACTTTGTGGGATGCGAAAAACTTCATCCCCCCGTCCGTTTTTGATGCAGTGAGGCTGTTGCGCAAAAACGGTGTACTGACCTTTATCAATTCCGGCAGATGCAGAGGATATATCAGGGATAAAAAGCTTTTGTCCATAGGCTTTGACGGCATTGTGTCCGGCTGCGGCACCATGATAGAGCTGGATGAAAAAGAGATATTTTATTATGAGATGTCACAGGAACTGTCAGAGCATGCCATCAATACAGTCAGAAGCTTCGGCTTCAGACCGATACTGGAGGGCAGACGCTTCCTGTATATGGATGATGATGAGTTCGAAAATGAGCCTTACGCAGATAAGCTCAGGAGCGAGATGGGTGAAAACCTGCTTTCCATAAAGGATCATTGGAAAGACTGGGAGATCAGCAAATTTTCCTGCGCAACGGAAAACTGTGACAGGGAAGCCTGCTACAAAGCCACGGAATCCGATTTTGATTTCATGATACATGATGAAACAGTGACGGAGTTCGTGCCGAAAGGTTTTCATAAAGGCACAGGGATATTGAAAGTCTGCGAGCTTCTGGATATCGATGTTTCCGATACATATGCGGTGGGCGACAGCCCGAACGACAGGGGAATGCTGGAAACCGCGGGTCATGCCATAGTCATGGGTAACGGACATGATGAGATGAAATTCATAGCTGAGCATGTTACCGATACGCTCCATGCAGACGGCATATTCAAGGCGATGGAGCATTATGGGCTTATATGAAAAAAAAAATTTCAAAAAACACTTGCATTCTGTTTCATATTGGTTTATATTATCAATTAGCACTCGAAGACGTTGAGTGCTACCAAAACTAAAAAGGTATATAATTCCAATAAAAAAGGAGGCAAATATCATGAAATTAGTACCATTGTTGGACAGAGTCGTTGTAAAGCAGCTTGAAGCCGAGGAGAAGACCAAATCAGGCATCATCCTGACAGGCTCAGCTCAGGAAAAGCCACAGGAGGCAGAGGTTGTAGCCGTTGGACCGGGCGGAATGGTAGACGGAAAAGAAGTGGCAATGCAGGTTAAGAAGGGCGATAAAGTCATCTGCTCTAAATATGCCGGCACAGAGGTCAAGCTTGAAGGTGAAGAGTACACTATCGTTCGTCAGAGTGATATTTTAGCGATAGTTAAATAATTTTATCAAAGGAGAAAAGAAATGGCTAAGGAGATTAAATACGGAACAGAAGCACGTGCAGCCCTTCAGGCCGGCGTGGATAAATTGGCAGATACAGTAAGGGTTACTTTGGGACCCAAAGGCAGAAATGTTGTACTGGATAAGTCTTACGGCGCACCGCTCATCACAAACGACGGTGTTACCATTGCAAAAGAGATCGAGCTTTCGGACGCTTTCGAGAACATGGGAGCGCAGCTCGTAAAAGAGGTTGCCACAAAGACCAATGATGCAGCCGGAGACGGTACCACAACAGCTACCGTACTGGCACAGGCAATGGTAAAAGAGGGCATGAAGAACCTTGAGGCAGGAGCTAATCCCATAATCCTCAGAAAAGGTATGAAGAAGGCTACTGAT